>JAJYTX010000114.1 GCA_021792815.1 Pseudomonadota bacterium | reverse complement strand
GCTCGCGCACGTGCAAGCGACCCGCGACGGGATCGGGGGCGTCGTCGGACAACCACGCAAGGAGTTCTCCTGGCGCTTCGTGGTCGATTTCGTCGGCGGAGACCTGCCGATGCTCGCGCACGCCGACCACGTCGTGCCCGTGATCAGCGCCTCGAGCGGCCAGGTGCAGATCGTTTCGGCGCGACCGCTCACGCCTATCGGCGGCTGGCGCGCCATGTTCGACCTCGTCCCGGGGCAGGATGAGCAGCCGATCGACCTCAGGCTTTATCTTTCCCTGCACGGTCAGGCGCTGTCGGAGACCTGGATGTATCAGTACACTCCGCCACCGCTTGCGCAGCAGCAGGCCTACCTCACCTGAGCGGGTCGCCGAGCGGCGCCACTACAGCAGCCGCGCGATCTCGAGCGCGAACCGGGCGGCGGCGCCCTCGGCGAAGCCTAGAAACAGCGACGGCTCGGCAATCTCCAGCTCGAGTACGACAGGTGTTCCTCGCGGATCACGCAGCAAGTCCACTCGCGCGTACAGCGGCATCACGGCGGCTCGCCCCATGCACACCAGCGCATCCAGCACCGTGGCTCCGAGCCGCTCCTGCGCTCGCTCGGGCGTACGGGGCGTGATGTGCTCCGGCGCGAACAACGCGCGGGTGGGATCCTCGCCCGGGCGCAGCAACGGACCCTTGCGGATCGCATGGCTCAAACGGCCCCCGAAATACACCAAGGCGGTCTCGCCGTTGCGATCGACATCGGCAAGATACGGCTGCAGCAGCACGCTGCGCCCCGCCGACAGCAGTCCCTGGGCGTGCGCAGCGGCTTGCGCGGCGCGACTGCGCGCGAGCCGCAGCGCGCCGCGGGAGCCTGCTCCCACGGCAGGCTTGACGACGAGCTCGGCGCACGAGTGACGGCGCAGGAATGCCTCCACGGCCCCTGTCGGGTCCTCGCCCGGCTCGATGAACTCGCTCGGCACCGTCGGGATGCCGAACTCGGCCAGCTCGCGCAGATAATGCTTGTCCGTGTTCCACAGCGCCAGCGATTGCGGATTGTGCAGCCGCGTCTGCGGTGCGACGCTCGCCAGCCACGTCCGGAACTCATCGAGGCGCTCCGTGTAGTCCCAGGTCGAGCGCAGCAACGCCAGCTCATACGCCGACCAGATCACTTCGGGATCGTCCCACTCGACGATCTGCGGCTGCAGGCCACGCGCGCTCAACGCGGCGGCGAGCAGCGCCATGTCTTCATCCAGTCCGCGCGCCGCGCGGGCGCTGACGAGCGCCACTCGGGCCCGCGCCTGCCTCCCGGATGCCTGCTCGTCACCGCAGCGGCCCGCCGCGAACCGCGGCACAGTGTTTTCCGGGCCGGTTCCCGCGCGCACATCCGCACGCCTCATGCGGCTTCCGGAGCCATCCGGCGACTTCATGATGGCCGATCTCAGAGGCCATCCCGCCCGGACAACGGCCGGCGCGCCTCCCGCCCATCGAGTGTGAGCAGCGCGCCATACAGTTCCGGACGGCGATCGCGGAAGACGCACCAGTTGTCCCGCAATCGGGCCGTCTCCTCCAGATCGAAGCGCGCCGTCAGCACCGCATCGCCCTGCGCCGGCGCCTCGGCGAGCTTTGCGCCGAGCGCGTCGGTGATGAATGAGGAACCGTAGAAGCGGATGTAGAGCCGCTCCGGGTCCTGCAGCGAGCGCTCCAGGCCATAGCGGTTGGCAGCGATCAAGGGCGTCAGGTTGGCCGCCGCGTGACCCTGTTGGGTGCGCTGCCAGTGCTCGCGGGAATCGACCGCGAGCGCCGGCGGCGGCTCGCTGCCGATCGCGGTGGGATAAAGCAGCAGCTCCGCGCCGCCGAGGACCATGGCGCGGGCGGCCTCGGGGAACCACTGGTCCCAGCAGATGCCGACCCCGATACGCGCGAAACGCGTCCTCCAGACTCTGAAGCCCGTATCTCCGGGGCTGAAGTAATTCTTCTCCTGGTACCCCGGGCCATTGGGGATATGGGATTTGCGGTACACCCCGAGCGTACGTCCATCGGCGTCCACGATGGCAACGGAATTGAAATAGACCGCTCCGGCATGCTCGAAGAAGCTCACCGGCAGGACGACCCCGAGCTCGCGCGCCAGGGCGCTGAAGTGACGCACCGCACGGCTGTCCTCCAGGGCGCTCGCGAGCTTCAGGTGCCGTACGTCCTGCTCGATGCAAAAGTAGGGAGTCTCGAACAGCTCGGGCAGGAGAATGATCTGCGCACCCCGCCCCGCCGCCTCCCGCACCAGGCGCTCGGCGCAGGCGATATTCGCTGCCGCGTCCCAGCCGCAGGACATCTGGATCGCCGCCACCGTCACCGGACGCGGCGTCTGTCGCAGGTGCTCGGGACGCTCAGACATCGGGTGTGCTTTCCATGAGGCGTCGGGTGGCCAGCGATTCGTTCACCTGCTCGGTGATCCGCATGGCGGTCTCGAGGGCGATCAGGCCGTCTTCGCCGCCTACCACCGGCGGCCGTCCCGTGCGGATGCACTCGAGAAATGACTCGATCTCGGCCTTGAGGGCATCGCCCTGCTCGAGACTGCGCTCCTCGATGCTGACCGGCAGTGCCCCGGGCTCCGCGCCGCCCTCGCGCTTGCGGATCAGGGTCAGAATCTTCTGCTGCAGGTCGAGTGACAGATAGGCATCATCCTCGAATATGCGCATCTTGCGCTCCGTTTTGAGGCTGACGCGGCTGGCCGTGGCATTGACCACGCAGCCGTTAGCGAAGCGGATACGGGCGTTGGCGATGTCGATGGCCTCGGAGAACACCGGGGTGCCGACCGCATCGATGGTCAGTACCGGCGCTCCCACGATGGTCTGAACCAGGTCGATGTCGTGGATCATGAGATCCAGCACCACGTTCACGTCGGTTCCGCGCTCCCTGTAGGGAGCCAGACGGTGGCATTCGACGAAGCGCGGCGCATGCAGGTACGGTTCGGCGGCGAGAATCGCCGAGTTGAACCGCTCCAGGTGGCCGACCTGAAGGATGCGGCCTCCCCGGGCCGCGAGCTCCACCAGCTCGCGCGCCTCGCGCGGGGTCTCGGTGATCGGCTTTTCGACCAGCACGTGCGCCCCGGCGGCCAGAAACTCCCGGGCAATGGCAAAGTGCGCCGCGGTCGGCGTGACCACGCTCACCGCGTCCACCTCGCCGAGGAGCGACCGATAGTCCTGCACGGCGCGCGTGCCGACCTCGGCGGCAACCCCTTCGCACGCTTCCCGCCGGGCGTCCACCACACCCACGAGCCGGCACTGGGCAGACTGAGCAAATTTCTGCGCATGGAAACGGCCCAGGTACCCGACGCCGATCACCGCTGCCTTGATTTTCGCCATGCGTGCCATTATGCCTGTCGCACAGTGTCACAGGATTGCGGAACGTCTGCGGAGCACGCTCGGAGTGCTGTCCGAAGGGCGCTTTTCGGGCCGGGGCCTCTGCCGGCATCGGAGGGAAGTCTCTGATTCAGGGGCGGGCAGGATCGGCTACACTGGTCTTTATGATGGGTTCGCGCACCGTTTCGCCTCTGGAGTCCATGGCCTCGTTCCGCACCCGGCGAGAGCTGCTGCTGCTCGGCGGCGCCTTGGCATTCGGATTGCTGGTCATGCCCTTGCTGATCTGGGTCGTGGGACACTGGACCCTGGGGCCGTATACCCATGGCGACAGCGGGCCCGGCTACGGCCCTCTCGTGCTATTGACAGACTATTTTTCGGGGCTGTTGCGGGGTTCTGCCGGCTACTGGATCGTCGCGCTGGGGCCTGTGCTGCTGCTGTGCGCCGTCCGGCTGTGGCTGATGCTGGTCCGGCGTTTTCCCCGCGACTGACGTCCTTGCGTCCCCCGGATCCGATCTGAACCACCCCCCAGGACAGTCTTGAGCACCCAGAAGATGACCAAGCCTCTGCGCCATCCCCTCGGTTGGCTCACCGTGACCGCCTCCGTGCTCGTGCTCGGCGCGGCGATCATCCTGCTGCGCAATCCGGCCAGCGCCTCCATCCTGCCGCCCGGGGCGCTTGCCCCGACCTCGAACCAGCGCGCCATCGCACGCAAAGTCACCCGCATCCTGAAGGAAACCCAGTACAGCCAGCTGCCGATCGACCAGCACTTCTCGCAGCTGGCTTTCGCCCGGTACCTGCACTTTCTCGACCCGGAACACGCCTATTTCCTCGCGAGCGACGTGCAGCAGCTCTCGGTGTACCGCAATTCATTCGCCAGCCAGATCGAGGCGGGCAAGCTCGACCCGGCGTATCTGATCTTCCAGCGTTTCAAGGAACGCAACCGCGAGCGCATGGAGTACGCCATCAGCCTGCTCAACAAAGAGCCCGACTTCAACACGGATGCCACGTACGACTTCGACCGCGACCACGCGCCCTGGCCGGCCGATCAGGCCGCGATGAACGCGTTGTGGCGCAAACGCGTGACGGCGGATGCGCTGTCGCTCATCCTCGCCGGAAAGACCTGGCCGCAGGCGGCACGCATCCTGCGCGCGCGTTATCAGGCTGTGATCCACAGTGTCGGGCAGATCAGCTCCGAGGACGTGTTCGAGGACGTGATGAATGCCTATGCACTCACCTACGATCCGCACACGACGTATTTCTCGCCGCGCAGCTCCGAGGAATACCGCATTCAGATGAGCCTCAACTACCAGGGCATCGGCGCCTCCCTGGAGCTCATCGACAACTACGTGACCGTGATGAACATCATCCCCGGGGGACCGGCGGCCGTCGCCGGCACGCTCAAACCCCAGGACCGCATCACCGGCGTCGGGCAGGGCAATCGCGGCCCGATCACCGACGTCGTCGGATGGCGCCTCGGCGACGTGGTGCAGCTCATTCGCGGCAAAGCCGGCACGACGGTGCGGCTGCAGATCCTGCCTGCCGGGGCTCATCCCGGAGCCAAGGAGAAAGTGCTGCAGTTCGTCCGCCACAAGATCACCCTCAAGGCCCAGGAGGCCCAGGGCAAGCTCAAGACTCTCGATCGCGATGGCCGCATCTACCGGATCGGCGTGATCACCGTGCCGAGCTTCTACGAGGACGTCGCCGCGGAAAATGCCGGTGACCCGAATTACCGCAGCACGACTCGCGATGTGCTGAGACTGCTGCGCAAGCTCGAGCAGCAGCACATCGACGGACTGATCCTCGATCTGCGCGACGACGGCGGCGGATATCTGCCCGAGGCGACCGCGCTGACGGGCCTGTTCATCCAGCACGGTCCGGTGGTACAGCTGCGCGACCGCAGCGGGCAGATCGAAGTGCTCGACGACCCGGAAAAGCACCCCGCTTACACCGGCCCGCTCGCCGTGCTCGTCAACCGCTACAGCGCCTCGGCCTCGGAGATCTTCGCGGGCGCGATTCAGGACTATCACCGGGGACTCATCATCGGCCAGAACACCTTCGGCAAGGGCACGGTACAGAACCTGATCCCCCTCGACAGCTGGAGCCGCCGGCCGGTCGACGGTCAACTGACCGTGACCATCGGCAAGTTCTACCGCATCACCGGGCAAAGCACCCAGCACCGTGGAGTGATCCCGAACATCGTGCTGCCTTCATCCATCAACCCCAAGCAGATCGGCGAGAGCGTCCTGCCGAGATCCCTGCCGTATGACCGCATCGCCGGGGTGCCCTTCCAGCTCGCCACCGGTCTCTCGGCGGTTCCACCCGTGGCGCAGCTCGAGACCGACGAGGCGGCGCGCGCCCGCCGCGATCCCAACTACCAGTGGCTGGCAGCAGACATCCGCGACATCGACGCGATGCGGGCGAAGCAGACGGTCTCTCTGAACCTCGCCACCCGGCGCGGCGAACGTGCGCGCGAGGACAAGGAACTGCTCGCGCTCGACAACAAGCGGCGGGCTGCGCTCGGGCTGCCGCCGCTGAAGCATGCGAGCCAGATCGGCGGGCCCCAGGACCATCTGCCCGATGTCGTGCTCGATCAGGCCGAGGACATCATGGCCGATATGATCCGTCTCGATGGCATACCCCTGCCGCGGATCCAGACCGCCAAAGTCGTGGCCCGGGCGCACTGAGCGGTCATGCCGGTGGGCATCCGCATCGTGCGGGGCCCGCCGAGAAGAGCGGATCGTCGTTGGCGCGGACGGCCGCGGGTGGGTGAGCTCCCACGGCTCTACGTCAACAACACTCCGTGGATGTCCCAGGTGTTCTCGGCCAGCACGTTCGGAACACCGGCCATGGGGCCGGTCCCGGTGACCGCGGCGTCGGTGTCCGAAGCCAGGAACTCGGCCAGCGGGATGGCATCGTGCTCCGGATCGCGATAGCGCACCAGCGGCCGCAGGCGATCGGTACGCAGCCTGATCTCCTGACTCAGCCTCGCATGAGGCCTCAGCAACGCGTCGGCGCGCTCGATCTGACTCATCAGCGCCGCGCACTCCTCCCGGGAGCCATACACATCGATCACCTCCCGGTGCCAGGTGGCCTCGCGCGCGCGCATGACGAGCAGCGGCATCGGCGCGAGCTTCAGGCACAGCAGCTCGGCATAGGCGATGACGGCGAGATTGATAGCGCGGCGTCCCTCGAGAGACAGGCCCGGAAAGTCCGGAATCGGCTCGGCAGCGACGTCCGTCAGCACCCGCCGAGCCGCGGTGACCGAGGTCTCTGCGGCGTCCGACCCGGCCCGGGCATGCGCCAACGCCGGCTCGAGCGCCCGGCGCTTGAAGAAATGCCACAAGCGCCGCAGCGCGGCGTGACGCCGCTGCAGCTCGAGCAGCCGCTCGTGCTCGTGGGCCGCCAGCTGCTCGGCGAGGCGCAACCGCTGCTCGGCGGCATGCCGCCGGGCAAACTGCCGGCGATTGTGCTCGGCCAGGTGCTGCCGGCGCTCCCGCTCCTCCTGCTGGGCGGCGAGCTCCGTGCCGAAGCGCTCGAGGTGCTCGTGACCGGAAACCCACAAACGCCGCAGCTGAAAGAACACCAGCGCCGGATAGGCGGTTTCGCTCGATCCGAGACGGGTTTCCAGGGCATCCAGGGTTTCCTGCACTCGCCGCGTCACCCCCTCCTGCTGCTTGAGGCGATCCTTCAGCCGATCGACCTCCTCCCGCAGATCCCCGTAGGCCTTTTTGAGCTCCGCCCGATTGCGAAACAGCGCGATCACCCGGTGGTCGTCGGGTGTCGACTGCTGCCCGAGGGCAAGCCTGAGAAATCCGAGCTGTCGAAATGCCTTCATGAGGGTGCGGCAGAGGCCGCCCGCATCAGCTGGGTGCCGGTAGGCGTCCGGTTCGCCTGCCGCGGCCGCCACGCATCGGCACCGTGCACGATCGTTCCGCCTGAGTCCGCGCTTTGCGCGCGGCACCACCGCCACATCCTGCCCGGTGGAATCGCGTTCGCGAGGACGCCCTCGCGTCCGACAGGCTGCTAGGTGCTCGCCGAAAAGCGGTGTCCCCGCTCCGCGCAGTACTCCAGCCACTTGTTTAACATCATATTGCGGGCCCAACGCTGATCCAGTTCACGCTCCGCA
>JAJYTX010000113.1 GCA_021792815.1 Pseudomonadota bacterium | reverse complement strand
TCGCTGGAACGTCCCGGCCCACCAGCGCCTCTGGCGGTTGCGGCCGGTTCCACTACTTGTGAGGCCGATCATGCGACATCAGCGCCGAAGCGCTGTGGCGCGCACGCCCCGGGGTGCCCCGAGGCCGCCGCGCCGCCCCCTGGGTCCCCCTGCGAGACAGGGGCTCTACGATCCGTGGTTCGAGCACGAGGCCTGCGGCGTCGGCTTCGTGGTGGACATCAAGGGCCGCAAATCGCACCGCATCCTCGAGCAGGCCCTCCAGGTGCTGCGCAACCTCGATCACCGGGGCGCCTGCGGCTGCGAGGCCAATACTGGCGACGGCGCCGGGGTGCTGATCCAGATGCCGCACGCCTTCCTGCGCGAGGTCGCCCGCAAGAGCCGGCTGCAGCTGCCCGGCCCGGGCGAATACGGCAGCGGCCTCGTCTTCCTGCCGCGCAACCCCAACCGGCGACGGCGCATCGTCGAGCTGTTCGAGCACATCGTGCAATCCGAGGGCCAGGTCCTTCTCGGCTGGCGTACGGTGCCGACGAACAACGCTCCGCTCGGCGAAACGGCCAAGGCGGGCGAGCCCTTCATCCGCCAGGTGTTCATCGGGCGCGGCCCGGACGTTCGGGACGAGATGGAATTCGAGCGCAAGCTGTTCATCATCCGCAAGCGTGCGTACAGCGAGATCCGCGAATCCACCGTCGACGGGGCGGAGTACTGGTACGTCTGCAGCCTCTCGCACAAGACGATCGTCTACAAGGGCATGCTGCTCACCGAGCAGCTCACCCAGTACTACCCCGACCTCAGGGACCCGGCGGTGGAGACGGCGCTGGCGCTGGTGCATTCGCGCTTCAGCACCAATACCTTCCCCAGCTGGGACCGCGCCCATCCGTACCGATATCTGGCCCACAACGGCGAGATCAACACGCTGCGCGGCAACTTCAACTGGATGAAGGCCCGCGAAGCGCTGTTCGAGTCCGACCTGTTCGGCGAGGACACCCCGAAGATCCTGCCCGTGGTCAACCCCAGCGGCAGCGACTCGGCGATGCTCGACAACACCCTGGAGCTGCTGGTGCTCTCCGGGCGGCCGCTGGCGCACGCCATGATGATGCTGATTCCCGAGCCGTGGTCCAATCACCAGACCATGGACGAGGATCGGCGCGCGTTCTACCAGTATCACTCCAGCCTGATGGAGCCCTGGGATGGGCCGGCCTCGATCGCCTTCACCGACGGCAGACAGATCGGCGCGGTGCTCGATCGCAATGGCCTCAGGCCTTCGCGCTACTACGTCACCCGGGACGACCTGGTGATCATGGCCTCCGAGGCCGGCGTGCTCGATGTGCAGCCCGAGGACGTGGTCCAGAAGGGACGGTTGCAGCCCGGCCGGATGTTCCTGGTCGACACCGAGCAGGGCCGGATCATTGGTGACGAGGAGATCAAGCGCACCGTGTGCGCGCAGCAGCCCTACCGGCAATGGCTCGATCAGCACCTGGTGCAGCTGCAGGGCCTGCCGCCGGTGACGGAGCTGCCGGCATCCAATCCCGACACTCTGCTCGAGCGGCAGATCGCCTTCGGCTACACGTTCGAGGATCAGCGGGTGCTGCTGGCGCCGATGGCGAAGAACGGCGTCGAGGCGATCGGCTCGATGGGCAACGATGCGCCGCTCGCGGCGCTCTCCGACCGGCCGCGGCTGCTCTACGATTACTTCAAACAGCTGTTCGCTCAGGTGACCAACCCGCCCATCGACTGCATCCGCGAGGAGCTGATCACAGCCTCGGAGGTGTGGCTCGGCTCGGAGGGCAACCTGCTGCAGCCGCAGCCCTCCGACTGCCGCCGGCTCGAGCTCAAAGGCCCGATCCTCACCAACGAGGAGTTCGCGAAGATCCGGCGCCTCGCGCTGCCGGGCCTCAAGGTCGGGGCGCTGTCGTGCCTGTTCCGCGCCACCCGCGGCGAGAAGGGGCTCACCAAGTCGATGGAGGAGCTGTGCCTTGCGGCCCGCCGCCTGATCGAGGACGAGGAAGTCAACATTCTGGTGCTGAGCGACCGGGGCGTGACCCGGGAGTTCGCCGCGGTGCCGGCGCTGCTGGCGGTGAGCGGTCTGCACCACTACCTGATCCGCGAGGGGCTGCGCACCCGCGTCAGCATCGTGCTCGAGACCGGCGAGGCACGCGAGGTGCATCACTTCGCGCTTTTGATCGGCTACGGCTGTTCGGCGATCAATCCGTACCTCGCGTTCGAGACCCTGGAGAGCATGATCCACGACGGTCTGGTGACCCAGATCGACACCACGCTCGCGTGCAGGAACTATGTCAAGGCCGCCACCAAGGGCGTCATCAAGGTGATGTCCAAGATGGGCATCTCGGCCGTCCAGAGCTACCACGGCGCCCAGGTCTTCGAGGCCGTGGGTCTGCGACAGGACGTGATCGATGAGTATTTCACCTGGACCGCCTCGCGCATCGGCGGCATCGGCCTGGAGGTCATCGCGCAGGAGGTGCTGATGCGCCATCGCGCGGCCTTCCCGGCCCGCAGGACGAACGGACACAGCCTGCAGACCGGCGGCCAGTACCAGTGGCGTTCGGACGGCGAGCATCACCTGTTCAACCCCGAGTCCATCCACCGTCTGCAGAAGGCGGTGCGCACCAACAGCTACGAGACATACAAGTCCTACGCGAAGCTGGTCGACGACCAGTCGAAAAAGCTGGCCACCCTGCGCGGCCTGATGGAGTTCGTGCCCTTTGAGCCGGTGCCTCTAGAGGAGGTCGAGCCGCTCGAGAGCATCCTCAAGCGCTTCAAGTCAGGCGCCATGTCGTACGGCTCGATCAGCCAGGAGGCGCACGAGACGCTCGCGATCGCCATGAACCGCATCGGCGGCAAGAGCAACACCGGTGAAGGCGGTGAGGATCCGGCCCGCTACGTCCCCGGCCCGGACGGCGACTCGAAAAACAGCGCCATCAAACAGGTGGCCTCCGGACGATTCGGCGTCACCAGCCAGTACCTGGTCAACGCCCGGGAACTGCAGATCAAGATGGCCCAGGGCGCCAAGCCCGGCGAAGGCGGACAGCTGCCCGGCACCAAGGTCTATCCGTGGATCGCCAAGACCCGGCTCACGACCGCGGGCGTCGGGCTCATCTCCCCGCCGCCGCACCATGACATCTATTCCATCGAGGATCTGGCCGAGCTGATCCACGACCTCAAGAACGCCAATCGCCATGCGCGCATCAGCGTGAAGCTGGTCTCCGAAGTGGGCGTCGGCACCATCGCCGCGGGCGTCGCCAAGGCGCATGCCGACGTGGTGCTGATCAGCGGCTATGATGGCGGCACGGGCGCCTCGCCGCAGACTTCGATCGTTCACGCCGGCCTGCCCTGGGAGCTCGGGATCGCCGAAACGCACCAGACGCTGGTGTTGAACAACCTGCGCAGCCGGATCGCGGTGGAAGCGGACGGCCAGCTGAAGACCGGCCGCGACGTGGTCATCGCCGCCCTGCTCGGCGCGGAGGAGTTCGGGTTCGCGACAGCGCCGCTGGTGGCCCTGGGCTGCATCATGATGCGCGTCTGTCATCTGAACACCTGCCCGGCGGGGGTGGCAACCCAGGACCCGCGGCTGCGCGAGCGGTTCGCCGGCAAGCCCGAGCACGTGGTCAACTTCATGCGCTTCATCGCCCAGGACATGCGCGAGCTCATGGCGGAACTCGGCTTCCGTACCGTGGAGGAGATGGTCGGCCGGGTGGACCGCCTGCGCATGAAGAAGGCCGTGGAGCACTGGAAGGCCCGGGGTCTGGACTTCAGCCACATCCTCTATCAGCCGGATGTCGGCGAGGAGGTCGGCCGGTTCCGTCAGATCGAGCAGGATCACGGTCTGGAGAGTTCTCTCGACCTGACGACGCTGCTGCCGCTGTGCCGGCCCGCCATCGAGCGCGGCGAGAAAGTGCGCGCGGAACTGCCGATCCGCAACGTCAACCGGGTGGTCGGCACCATCACGGGCAGCGAGATCAGCCGCAAATACGGCCCGGAAGGCCTGCCCGAGGACACCATCCGGATCCACTTCAAGGGAACTGCCGGCCAGAGCTTCGGGGCATTCATGCCTCGCGGTATGACCTTCGTGCTGGAAGGCGATGCCAACGACCACGTCGGCAAGGGACTGTCCGGCGGCCGGCTCATCGTGTTCCCGCCGGCCGGATCGCCGTTCGCTCCGGAGGAGAACATCATCATCGGCAATGTCGGCCTGTATGGCGCCACCGGCGGCGAGGCCTACATCCGCGGCATGGCGGGCGAGCGCTTCGCCGTCCGCAACAGCGGCGTCGACGCGGTGGTGGAAGCGGTGGGCGATCACGGCTGCGAATACATGACCGGCGGCCATGTGGTGGTCCTCGGACCCACCGGGCGCAACTTCGGCGCCGGCATGTCGGGCGGCATCGCCTACGTGCTCGACGAAGCCGGCGAGTTCCCCTCGCGGGTGAATACCCAGATGATCGGTCTCGAGCGGCTCGAGGACCCGGAGGAGATCGCCCGGGTGCGCGCCATGATCGAGCGGCACCGCGACTTCACCGGCAGCGCCCGCGCCGCCTACGTTCTCGACAACTGGGAGCGGCTGCTGCCGCAGTTCGTCGCCGTGGTGCCCAAGGACTTCAAGCGCGTCCTCGCCTCGCTCAAGCGCGCCCACAGCCAGGGCCTCTCCGGCGATGAGGCCATCATGGTGGCCTTCGAAGAGAACGCGCGCGACCTGGCGCGCGTCGGCGGAAACTGAACACACCGAGTACCCGATGGGCAAGCCGACTGGATTCATCGAATATCTGCGTGAGCTGCCGGTCGACCGCACGCCGCTCGAGCGCGTGCGTGACTGGAATGAGTTCCACCATCACATGGACGAAAAGCGCCTGCGCAACCAGGCCGCCCGCTGCATGGACTGCGGCGTGCCGTTCTGTCACACCGGCAAGCTCCTCTCGGGCATGGCCTCCGGCTGCCCGATCCACAACCTCATTCCGGAGTGGAACGACCTCGTCTATCGCGGGCTGTGGCGCGAGGCGCTCGAGCGGCTCCTCAGAACCAACAACTTCCCCGAGTTCACCGGCCGGGTCTGCCCGGCGCCGTGCGAAGGCTCGTGCGTGCTCGGCATCACCGCTCCGCCGGTCGCCATCAAGACCATCGAGGCAGCGCTTGCCGACCAGGGCTGGGATCAGGGCTGGATCGCGCCGCAGCCGCCGGCGAGCCGCACCGGCAAGAAAGTGGTGGTGATCGGCTCCGGACCGGCCGGCCTGGCGTGCGCCGAACAGCTCAATCGCGCCGGCCACAGCGTGACGGTGCTCGAGCGCGACGACCGGCCCGGGGGACTGCTCATGTATGGCATTCCCAACATGAAGCTGGACAAGAAGGCCGTGGTGCTGAGGCGGATCGAGCTGATGGAAGCCGAGGGCGTCAGATTCGTGTGCAACGCCCACGTTGGCGAGAACGTCGAGGCGCAGCTGCTGCGTAAGGACTTCGACGCGATCGTCCTGTGCACCGGCGCCACGCAGGCCCGCGACCTGCCGGTGCCGAACCGCACGCTCAAGGGCGTGCACTTCGCGATGGAATACCTGACCGCGAGCACCAAGGCGCTGCTTGACGGCGGCCCAGAGCGCAACCCGATACACGCCGCCGGCCGAAACGTCGTGGTCATCGGCGGCGGTGACACCGGCACCGACTGCGTGGCCACCGCGATGCGCCAGGGCTGCAGCAGCCTGAAGCAGATCGAGATCATGGCCCGCCCACCGATGGATCGCGCCGCGGACAATCCCTGGCCGGAGTGGCCCAAGGTGTACCGGCTCGACTATGCACAGGAGGAGGCGGCCGCGAAATTCGGCGCCGATCCGCGCGCCTACCTCACGACCGTAAAGCGCCTGAACGGTGACGCCCAGGGCGCCGTCCGATCGGTGACGACCGTGCAGATCGGCTGGCAGCGCGACAACGAGCGCCTCGTGCCGGTCGAAGTGCCCGACAGCGAACAGGAACTGCCGGCGGAGCTGGTTCTGCTGGCGCTCGGCTTCACCGGACCCGAGCAGCCGCTGCTCGGCGAGCTCGGCGTCAGGACCGATGCCCGCTCCAACGTCGAGGCCGAGCACGGCGTGTTCGCGACCAGCGTCAGCGGCGTATTCGCCGCCGGCGACTGCCGGCGCGGACAGAGCCTGGTGGTGTGGGCCATCAACGAAGGCCGGGGCGCGGCCCGCGAGTGCGACCGGTATTTGATGGGCGCCACGGACCTGCCCTAGGAGTCACCCGGACCACGGACCTGATGAACGCCCAGCCCAACAGGGAATCGCCCTCCGGAGAGATCGCACGCGGTGCCGAGGCTTCTGCCCGGCTGCGCGAAATTCCCTACAATTACACCTCGTTCTCGGACCGCGAGATCGTGATCCGGCTGCTCGGCGCGCAGCGCTGGGCGATCATCGAGGAGCTGCGTCACGAGCGCCGCACCGGCCGCTCCGCCCGCATGCTCTACGAGGTACTGGGCGACATCTGGGTGGTGCGCCGCAATCCCTACCTGCACGACGACCTGATCGAGAACGTACGACGGCGGCGTCTGCTCATCCAGGCGCTGCACCATCGTCTCACCGAGATCGACCGGCGGCGCGATACCGCGAGCGGCGAACGGTACGATCAGGTGGGCGAGCTGCTCGCTGCGGCCCGGACCGCGGTGCAGCGCTTCGAGTCCGATTTCGAAGACTGGAGCAGCCTGCGGCGACGCGCGCTGCGCACTCTGCGCCGGCACACCCGGCCGGACAATATCCGCTTCGATGCCTACGCTCGCGTCTGCCACGTCACCGACGCCACCGACTGGCGTGTCGAGTACCCGTTCGTGGTGCTGATGCCGGATACCGAAGCCGAGATCCCCGGCCTGGTGCGGGCATGCATCGAGCTCGGCCTGACCATCATCCCGCGCGGCGGCGGCACCGGTTACACCGGCGGCGCGGTACCGCTGACGCCGCTCTCCGCGGTGATCAACACGGAAAAGCTCGAGCATCTGGGCGGCATCGAGCCGCTGTGCCTGCCGGGTCTCGCCGAGCCGGTTGCCACCATCTTCACCGAAGCCGGAGTCGTGACCCGCCGGGTGGCCAATGCTGCCGAAAGCGGCGGGCTGGTGTTCGCCGTCGATCCGACCTCAGCGGATGCCGCCTGCATCGGCGGCAACATCGCGATGAATGCCGGCGGCAAGAAGGCGGTTCTCTGGGGCACGGCGGTCGACAACCTCGCCTGGTGGCGCATGGTCGACTGCGAGGGCAACTGGCTGGAAATCAGCCGCATCGCACATAACCGCGGCAAGATTCATGACGTCGAGACGGCGGAGTTCGAACTCGTCTGGAGAGACGGTCGCTCGCCGCCCGAGCAGGCACGGGTGCTGCGCGAACAGCGGCTCAGCATCCCCGGACGCAGATTCCGCAAGGTGGGCCTGGGCAAGGATGTGACCGACAAATTCCTCGGCGGCCTGCCCGGGGTGCAGAAGGAGGGATGCGACGGCATCA
>JAJYTX010000112.1 GCA_021792815.1 Pseudomonadota bacterium | reverse complement strand
CGAGCGATAATGTCCACTTGCGCCGATCATGGACATCAGGCCGCTCCAATACCGCGGCCTCAGCATCCCTTACGCGCAATCCAATCGATAGGTGGCCATCGGCACACGCTTACGATAGTGGAACGGACCGCAGGCATTGGATACAGGTAACCGTGATCTTGCGACCAGCCGCGACGAGGGGGTGAAATCCCTCACCAAGCTAATGCGCGTGCTTGACAGCTTCTCGACCACGGACCGAGCGCTGTCGATGTCGGAGATCTGCCAGCGCACCGGCTACCCGAAAAGCACCACCCACCGGCTGCTCGCGTCGCTGCGCAAGGCCGGTCTGCTCGACCAGGACGGCGACCGCTACCGGCTCGGGCTGAAGCTGTTCGAACTCGGTAACACCGTGCTTGCCAACATGGACCTGCACCGCGAGGCGCGGCCCTATATCGAAATGCTTGGCCGCCTGACCGACCAGACGGTGCATCTGGCGGTATTCGACGGGCGGCACGCCATCGTCGTCGGCCGCTCCGACCCGCAGCCCGACGGATCCGGACGGGCCTTCTTCGAATCGGCGCCGGCGCACTGCACGAGCGTCGGCAAGGCGGTGCTGGCGCATCTGCCGCCGCCGGCGCTGGACCGGTTCATTGCCGGTGGTCTCGCCCGGTTCACTGACACCACCTTGACCGATCCGGCGGCCCTGCGCGCCGATCTGGCAGCCACGCGGGCGCGCGGCTACGCACTCGACGAGGGCGAGCACCAACCCGGCCTGCGCTGCATCGGTGCGCCGATCCACGACGTGTCTGGCCGCGTGTTTGCCGCCATCAGCGTGAGCGGGCCGTCCTGGAAGCTGCCGACGGGCGAGGCAGAACGCACCGCCAAGATCGTCATGCACACAGCGCGCGGCATCAGCCAGGCGCTCGGCTATCGCGGTCTGGCTTATGAGCGGCAGTTGCCGGCCGGCGCTGCCGGTTGAGCAGGCGCGGAAATTGTTTTGATATTCCACAATGCGGGAAAACGGTCCGTTTTTAGCTTGACCAAATGTCGGCAGGCGTCAAAATGGCGCCCTCCCAGCAGACCAGCAGACCAGTGCCGGTGCACTCCGCAGGAGAGCCTTCGATGGGCCAGAACTTCCCCGCCGCCACGCAGATGAACCCGTCGTTGCGCGAGCTTCGCCGGACGCTGACCGGCATCCTGCCGCCGACCACGATGCCGTTCGATCGTGCCGGCGATCTGGTCTATTCGGCGCTGCGCGAGCAGATGGATTTCGTCGTCGAACGGGGCGCGCATGGCGTGGTCGCCGGCGGCAGCACCGGCGAAGGTCATACGCTCAGCTTCAACGAATTCGTCAAGGTGATGCAGGAGACGCATGATGCGCTCGCCGGTCGCCGTCCGTTCGTCGTCGGGCTGATCGTCAACAGCACGCGCGAGGCGATCGAACGGGTGCGCGCCTTGCAGGGCCTCAACATCGCCGCCCTGCAAATCACGCCGGTCCACTATCTGTTCAAGCCGAGCGCCGATGCCACCGTGGCCCATTTCCAGTCGATCTATGACGCCACCGGAATCCCGATCCTGATCTACAACGTCATCCCCTGGAACTACCTCTCGATCGGACTGATGCTGCGGGTGATGCGCGAAGTGCCCGGCGTGATCGGCATGAAACAGAGCGGCGGCGACCTCAAATCCGTCTCCGATCTCGTGCAGCAGGTCGATCCGAAGAACGTCGTGCTGACCGGTGTCGATGCCCTGCTCTATCCGGCGTTCATGCTTGGGGCGCATGGCGCGATCAGCGCGCTGACCGCGGCCCTGCCGGGCGTCTGCGTCAGGCTGTGGGACGCCGTGCGGCAGGGGGATCACGACACCGCGCTGCGCTTGCACTGTGGCCTCGCGACGCTGTGGAATGCGGTGCCGCATGACGTGCTGCCGGCCGCGGTCAAATACATCCAGCACCGACAAGGGCTGGGGATGTACTCGCCACGCGCGCCGATGGATGAGGTCGATACATCGCTGAGGGCCGCCATCGACGCGGCGCTGGCCGGTCTGCCGATCTGAGACATACCGCCGCCGACCGCGCCGGGCGGCGGCCCAATGATCCAGGAGGAAACGATGTCGAGCGTGCCGCCGGGCGGGACGTTGCTTGCCCGCGGGGCTGCCGCCGGACCCGCCGCCCTGGTGCGTCCGCGCGGCCGCAACCTGCGCTGGGCCATCATCGGCGTGATCTGCCTGCTCACCATCGCCAACTACATGGATCGCGGCAACCTCTCGGTTGCGGCGCCGCTGGTCATGAAGGATCTCGGCGTCAGCAACACCATGATGGGGGTGGTTCTGTCGGCGTTCGTGTGGCCTTACGCGATCATGAACCTGCCGGCCGGATGGCTGGTTGACCGGTTCGGCGCCAAACTGCTGCTGGCGTGCGCGGCCGGGGCATGGTCACTGGTGTCGATGGCGACCGGCCTCGCCACCAGCATCGGCCAGTTCCTCGGCCTGCGGGTTGCCCTCGGGATCAGCGAGGCACCGCTGTTTCCCGGCGCGTTGAAGGCGACCAACGCCTGGTTCCCCGACCAGGAGAAGGCGGCGGCCACCAGCGTCTATATCGCCACCACGCAGGTCGGTCTCGCCGTCGCGCCGCCGATCGCGACCGCACTGATGGTCGCATTCGGCTGGCCGGCCATGTTCGTCATCATCGGCCTGTTCGGCTTCGTCGCCATGCTCGGCTGGCTGGCGATCTATCACGATCCCGCCGCTCATCCGCGCATCAGCGCCGCCGAACTCGCCTATGTCCGCGCCGGCCAGAGTGGCCGCACTGCTGCGCCTGACGGGGGTGCGGCGGTCGGCCTGCCGGAATGGTCGGGGCTGTTCCGACAGCCGGCGATATGGACGATGATCGTCGGCGGATTCTGCCTGCAATACACGTTCTGGTTCTATATCACTTGGCTGCCGACCTACCTTCAGCGCGCGCAGCATTTTACCCTGTCGCATGCCGGCTACCTGTCGGCGCTTCCGTTCATCGCCGGCGCCGCCGGCGTGCTCGCCGGCGGCAGGGTGTCGGATGCGCTGGTGGCACGCGGCATGGCCCCGTTCCATGCCCGCCGCGCCGTTGTGGCAACCGGCGCGCTGCTGACCGCGGCGACCATGATTGCCACCACCCTTAGTCCCAATGCCGTGGTTGCGGTCGGATTGCTGACGACGGGCATGTTCACCTACAGTCTCAGCTCCGGTTGCTACTGGACGCTGGCGACCGATGTGCTGACCACACCGCGCTTCGTCGCCTCCGTCGGCAGCATTCAGAACTTCGGCGGCTTCCTCGGCGGCGCCTGCGCCCCCATCGGCACCGGCCTCCTGGTAGATCGCTTCGGCAGCTTTACCGCGGCGCTGCTGGTGACCGCCGCATTGGCGCTGGTTTCGGCGGCGATGTACGGTCTGCTGCTGCGCAGGCGCATGGCGCTGTAACGGCGCGGCATCTTCCCCGGCAGGTGGGTTCTTGGGGATTCCCCGCTCGACTGTCGGGATACCGGGCCGATCGTGCCGGCAACAGAAGCGGTCCGGCAACCCCAGTCAGGCTGCGATCACCGTCCTATAAGGCCGAAGTTTTCACTTGGCGATTACGTGGAAGCCAAGGCTTGCCTGTAACAGGGGCAAAAGTGTGGGCGCACGCAGGTGCCGCACGCTCTGAACGCCAACGATCAATTGGCGGCACGCTGCTGCTATATGGCCGATGACCCGCCGGAGCGGTGGCCGGGTTGGCTTCAGATACTCGCACTCAAGGAATTCGCGAATCAGCGCATCTCGTGCTGGCTCGATGCCCAACGTTCCCTTCGGCCGCCCTCTTCCTCGGTCGACCAGAACCTCAACCGTGCGGGCGGCGCGATAGCGCTCAATCAGACGGTAGAGGGCGCCGTTCGCGCTGCGTGGCGATCTTTATGCCCTGGCGGCGCTCGCCGCCGGGGCGACGGTCTCGCTCGGCCATGAGTTCGCGATCACGCCGCTGGCGCCGATGCTGCTGGGCGGGGGAATCTGTGTGTTCCTGCGCCTGATGGCCATCTATCGCGGCTGGCGCGCCCCGGTCGCGTGATGGGGCGGGAACGGGCTGAGGTGAAGATCAGACTTGCCAAAACCGAGGCGCGACGTGGCGATGGCGATCAGGTGGGTTCTTGGCCAGCGACGCAAGCGTGGAGCCGCGCGACCGATTCGGGATTGACTAGCCCCGAGAGATCGCCGACCTCGCCCCCGATCCACACCGCCCGCATGACGCGGCGCATGATCTTCATGCTGCGCGTCTTCGGCAGATCCTCGACGAAAACGACGGCCTTCGGCCGAAAGGACGTCCCCAGCCCGGTGGCCACCGCCCGTTTCAGCTCGTCCACGATTTCCGGGGTCACGGCCACCCCCCGCGCCGGCACGCAGACGCAGACGACGGCCGCGCCCTTGACCGGATCGGGAACGCCGATCGCCGCGGCCTCGGCGACCTTCCCGGTCGCCAGCAGAAGGGCCTCGATCTCCGCTGGGCCGGTCCGCTTGCCAGCGATCTTGAGGGTGTCGTCGGAGCGGCCGTGGATGAACCAGGTGCCGCTCTCGTCCACCGATGCGAAATCGCCCTGCACCCAGAGGCCAGGAATCCTCGACCAGTAGCTCTCGATATAGCGCTCCGGATCCCGCCACAGGCCGCGGGTCAGGCCGATCGAAGGCACGGTGAGCGCGAGTTCCCCGACGTCCCCGCGCGGAAGGGGGGCGCCGTTGTCGTCTACGACCACGGCGCCCATCCCTGGAATAGGGCCGGCGAAACCGCAGGGTTCGACGTCCGGCCGCAGGACGTTGCCGGCGAGGATGCCGCCGCCGATTTCCGTCCCGCCGGAATAGTTCAGAATCGGCGCGCGGCCGCCGCAGACCTTGTCGCGGAACCAGCCCCAGGCCTCCGGCGTCCAGGGCTCCCCGGTCGAGGCGGTGACGCGGAGCGACGACAGGTCATAGCCCTCGACGATCTCGGGCGGCTGCTGCATGAAGGCGCGCACCATGGTCGGCGCGACGCCCAGGAAACTGATCCCATGGTCCTGCACCAGGCGCCAAAGCCGGCCAGGCTCGGGATAATCCGGCGTGCCCTCGGCAAGAAGTAAGGTCGCGCCGACGAGGGGTGTCGCGACGGCGAGGATGGGGCCGGTCAGCCAGCCCAGATCGGTCATCCACAGCAAGCGGTCGGTTGGCCGCAGATCGAGGATTAGCCCGAAATCCAGCGCCGCCTTGGTCATGAAGCCGCAATGGGAATGCACCGTCCCTTTCGGCTTGCCGCTGGTGCCGGAGGTATAGACGAGCATTGCCGGCGTCTCCGCGGCAAGCGCGGCGGAAGGCGCCACCTGTCCCCGGGCGAGGAGATCGTGCCAGCCGACCCAGCGGCCATCCGCCGCCTCGGGTCCGCGCCCCCCCTGGTCGCCCCCCGGGTCGCGCGCGATCACCACCACGTGCCGCAGCGTCGGCACCTCGCTGGTGGCCGATGCGATGACCTCCGCCATCTCGATCGGCTTGCCACGGCGATAGGTGCGGTCGGCGGTGATGACCGCGACGGCCCCGGCATCGGACAGGCGCTCGATCACGGCCCGGGGCCCGAAACCGGAGAACATCGGCAATGCGATCGCGCCGATGCTCACGACGGCCAGGAATGCGGCGATGGCCTCGGGAACGGAGGGCAGGAACAGGCCGACCACGTCGCCTTGGCGGATGCCGAGCGACGCGAGGCCGCCCGCCGCCCGTGACACCATCGCCGCCAATTCCACGTAGGTCAGCGAGCGCCGGCTGGCGTTCTCGCCTTCCCAAAGAATGGCTGCCTTTTGTCCATGGCCGTTGGCGATGGTGCGGTCGAGGCAATTATAGGCGAGGTTGGTTGTTCCGCCGATGCACCACTCGGCCCATTCCGGCCCCTTGGAGACGTCGAGCAGACGCTCGTACGGTTTGAAGAAGCGAAGCCCGTGAAAATCCATTACCGCAGCCCAGAACCATTCCGGTTTCCTGGCGGCGCGTTCCACGAGTTGGTCGTAATCCGGAATGCCGTGGCGGCGCAGGAAGCGTTCCAGCGGCGGCGAAGTGCCAGACTCACTCATGTTTTTGTTTCCTTCTGGACTCCAAGACGGCGATCAGGTGCGGCTCAAGGCGCAACCGCCCTCGGCCAGGGGGCGGAAAGCCTCCTCGCCGGGCGTCGTCCGCAGAAGCTTGTAATAGTCCCAGGGGCGGCGGGATTCCGCTGGCGTCTTGACCGCGAAAAGATAGGCCGGGTGCAACGCTCGGCCGTCGGCACGGATACTGCCCGCACCGAAGGCGTCATCCTCGGTCGGCATCGCTTTCATGTGGTTCACGGCTTCCACTCCCGAAGCCTTCGCGGCGGTGACCCCCATGTCCTCGACCGCCTTGAGGTAGTGGAGCGTCGACGCGTAGCAGCCGGCATGCACCATCGTCGGCGCCTGGACCCCGAAATTGTCCTTGAGTCTGCGGGAGAATACCCGGGTGCGGTCGTTGAGATCCCAATAGAAGGTCTCGGTCAGCAAGAGCCCTTGTGCGCTCTCGAGCCCCAGCGAATGCACGTCGGTGATGAACATGACCAGCGCCGCGAGTTTCGTGCCGTGCTGGGTCAGCCCGAACTCGGACGCTTGTTTCACCGCGTTTATCAGGTCGCTACCCCCGGCGGCGAGGCCGACCACCTTCGCCCCGCTGGCCTGGGCGCGCACCAGGAAGGAGGAGAAATCCGTCGTGCCGGGGAAGGGAAAGCGCACCGAGCCAAGCACCTTACCGCCGGCGGTCTGTACGAAGCGCGAGGTCTCCTTTTCCATCGATTGGCCGAAGACATAGTCTGCGGTGACGAAGAACCAGGTGTCCCCGCCCCCCTTGACCACGGCGGTGCCCGTCGAGTTCGCCAGCATGTAGGTGTCATAGGTCCAGTGCACCGTGTTCGGGCTGCACTGCGGTCCCGTGAGTTCGGCGGTGGCGGGCCCCGAGGCCAGGAACACCTTGTTCTTCTCGCGCGTGATGCCGGCGACGGCGAGGGCGGCGGAACTGCCGGGCACGTCGACAATGGCATCGACGCCGTCACGATCGATCCACTGGCGGGCGATGTTCGCGGCAATGTCGGGTTTGTTCTGGTGGTCGGCCGAGAGGATCTCCACCGCGAAGCCCGGGTTGGCGAATTCCCTTGCCGCCTCCCGCACCGCGGCGATCGAATTCGGCCCGGCAAGATCGCTGTAAGGGCCTGCCATGTCGGTCAGAACCCCGAGCTTGATCGTGTTCGGGTTGTCCGCCCGGGCGAGGCCAGCCCTGGACGTGGTGACGACGGCCAATGCCGCCCCGGCCTTGAGAACCGACCGTCGGGTGAATGCCATTGCGTTTCCTCCCTCTTTGTGCATGCGATCTTCGTCGGGCCTCGCCGCCGCTATTTTTGGTATTTGCGGAAATCGGGCTTGCGCTTCTCGTTGAAGGCCCGCACCCCTTCCTGTGATTCCTCGCTCGCGTAATACATGGCCAGCGCCTGCATCCCCATGCCGCTGATGCCGCG
>JAJYTX010000111.1 GCA_021792815.1 Pseudomonadota bacterium | reverse complement strand
TCGCGATTGTCTCGCCCCAGAACACGGTAAACGCCGGCATGACCGAGTCATCGAACAGCTCATGCTGATCGTTGCCGACGATCACGGCCACATCGGGGCGGACACGCTGATAGACCTGCGCGAGATGCCCGAGCCACCGATGACAGCGCAGCAGGCGCGCCTCGCGCTGCGCGACACCAATCTGTCCCTCGAGGCGCTCCGCGCGGCGCAGCGCGCACAATGCGTCCCAGTCATAGGTCCGGCCGCGGAAGCGATGGGTCCGATTGCGCCGGTCAGCTGCAACACGCACATCCCACTCGCTGGCGGGCGTGTGCAGCTGCGGTGTGTGCGACAGACACATGCCGAGGACGATTCTTGCCATGACGTAAGGGGCGATGTGCGTGAGATATATCGAAGTGACGGGGGCTATCGACTTACGGCTTGCGGAAGTATATTACGAAACATGATAACCTTCGCGCACCCGTCCAGCAACCATCCAGACAGGTCAAATCCGCATGCTCTTCTCGGCACTGGAGCCCATCCCGCCCGATCCCATCCTCGGCATGGCGCAGCGTTTTGCCGCGGATTCCTCGCCGCACAAAGTCGATCTCGGCATCGGCATATACCGGAACGAGCGCGGCGAGGCGCCTGTCCTGGCAAGCGTCAAAGCCGCCGAGCAATGGCTGCTCGAGAGCCAATCCACCAAGGCCTACCTGTCCTCGGCGGGCGATCCCGCCTTCAACCGCGCAACTGCGCAGCTTCTGTTGGGGGTGTCTCATCCCGCCGTCGCGGATGACCGCGTGCGCACGGTGCAGACACCCGGCGGCACGGGGGCTTTGCGCGTTGCCGCCGACTTCATCCGCGCACTTCATCCCGGCGCGACCGTGTGGCTGCCCGAGCCGACCTGGGCCAATCATCCGGCCATTTTCGGCGCTGCGGGCCTGAAACTCGCGCACTATCCCTACTACGACTCGGCCGGCGCGCAAGTGCTCTTCGAGAAGACGATCGCGGCTCTGTCGCGGGCCACGGCCGGCGACGTGGTCATCGTTCACGGCTGCTGCCACAATCCCACCGGCGCCGACTTGACCACTGAGCAGTGGGATACGCTCACGGAGACGCTTGCGCGCGCCTCCCTCACGCCCCTTGTCGACCTCGCCTATCAGGGCTTCGGTGCCGGACTCGACGCCGACGCGTACTCTGTCCGCAAGCTCTCGCGCGATCTGCCTGAAGTGCTCATCGCCAGCTCGTATTCGAAGAATTTCGCCCTCTATCGTGACCGTGTCGGCGCGCTGACTTTGATATCCGCGCCCGGCAGCGACGGCGATCTGGTGCGCGCGCACCTGCTGCGCACGATCCGCACCAACTACTCGATGCCGCCCGATCATGGTGCGGCGGTCGTCGCCCACATCCTGACGAGCGCCTCGCTCCGCTCACGCTGGGAAGGCGAGCTATCGATCATGAGCGAGCGCATTCGTCAGATGCGCAACCTGCTGGCCAGCCGGCTGCATGGACGCACCGCGCGAAGCTACGACTTTCTGGTGACGCAGCGGGGAATGTTCACGTCCCTGGAGCTGACCGCGGCGGAGGTCGCTCGACTTCGCACCCGGCACAGCGTCCACATCAGCTCCTCCGGCCGGATCAACCTGGCGGGACTGACCTGCTCGAATGTCACGCACGTAGCCGACGCCATCGTGGCCATCGAAGGTGCCCGCGCATGAGCGAGGTCGTGACCGATTTCGAGGTGCTGATCTGCGGCGCGGGTCCGGTCGGACTGACGCTCGCCATGGACTTGGCGCGCCGCGGCGTGCGCGTCGGTGTGCTCGAGCGGCGCGCGCCGGGGCAGCCGCCGAGCGTCAAGTGCAATCACGTCGCGGCACGCAGCATGGAGGCGTTTCGCCAGTTGGGGGTGGCGGCGGCGGTTCGCAACGCCGGGCTCCCGGCGGACTATCCGAACGACTGTGTTTACCGCACCACGGTCACGGGCGAGGAGATCACCCGCATTGCGATTCCGTCGCGGACCGAGCGCCTCGGGCAGTTCGACGGACCCGATACTATGTGGCCGACTCCCGAGCCGCCTCACCGCATCAACCAGATCTATCTCGAGCCGGTGCTGTTCGCCCACGCCCGGAAGTGCCACAACATCACCATACTGAGCGAGACCGAGCTCATCGACCTTCGGCAGGACGACATCTCCGTCCGGTGCACTGTTCGCCATCTGTCGTCCAACGAGGTGGCGACACTGATGGCTCGTTACCTGGTCGGTTGTGACGGCGCGCGCTCGCTGGTGCGCGCGGCCATCGGCGCGAAGCTCGAGGGTGATCCGGTCATCCAGCGGGTGCAGTCGACCTACATTCGCGCGCCGGGATTGCTCGGCCTCATTCCCGGCCGGCCGGGATGGATGAACCTCTCGCTGAACCGGCGCCGCTGCGGCAACACCATCGCGATCGACGGGCGGGAAACCTGGCTCATCCACAGTTATCTCTATGAGCACGAAGAGGATTTCGGCGCGCTCGACCGCGACGACTCGATCCGCACCATTCTGGGTGTCGGTCCCGGCTTCGACTACCAGGTGCTCGGCAAGGAGGACTGGATCGGCCGCCGGCTCGTCGCAGACTCTTTTCGCGACCGCAGGGTGTTCATTTGCGGCGACAGCGCGCATATCTGGGTTCCCTACGCCGGTTATGGCATGAATGCGGGGATCGCGGATGCGATGAATCTCTCCTGGCTGCTCGCGGCGCACCTGGCGGGCTGGGCGGGCGAGCAGGCGCTTGCCGCGTACATGGCTGAGCGCGGCCCAATCACCGAGCAGGTATCGCACTTCGCGATGAATCATGCGTTGGCGGCGCTGAAGCATCGGCGCGAGGTGCCCGCGGATATCGAGGCTCCCGGTGCGCGCGGTGCCGCAGCGCGCCGTGCATTCGGTGAAGAAGTCTATCGCCTCAACGTGCAGCAGTACTGCTGTGGGGGCCTGAACTTCGGCTACTTTTACGACCGCTCGCCCCTGATCGCCTATGACGGCGAGCCGCATCCATCCTACACCATGGCCGATTTCACGGAATCGACGGTACCGGGCTGCCGCACCCCGCACTTCTGGCTGGCGGATGGCCGCTCGCTCTATGACGCCGCCGGTAGCGGCTTCATGCTGCTGCGGTTCGATCCAAGAGTGGATGTCTCGCCCTTGCTCGAGGCGGCGCGTGCCCGTCAGGTGCCCCTGAAGCTGCTCGATGTCGAGCCGCAGCAGCGGCCGGCGGTCTACCGGGAGGCGCTGGTGCTCTCGCGTCCGGACTTTCACGTGGCCTGGCGGGGCGATGCTGCGCCGCGCCCGGCGCTCGGTCTCATCGACACCGTGCGCGGCGCCGCTTCCGGGTGAGCCTCACAGGCAGGAGCCGCCGATTACGTGGCAGGCGCGCTTGAAGTACACCAGTCCCCGGCTTTCGCCGCTCATGGCCAGCGCCACCACTCGACAGATGAACAGGCTATGCGTTCCGACCTTGAACAGCCGCTCGATGTGGCAGTCGAGCGACGCCAATGCGCCCTCCAGCGCCGGCGCTCCCGTCTCGAGCGGCCGCCACCGTCCAAGCTCGAAGCGCTCGTCCATGCTGTAGCCTGCTTGCCCGGCGAACACCGCCGTCAGGTCCTCTTGTTGGGCGGCCAGGACGTTGACGCACACGACGCCGTTGGTCTTGAACGCCTCATGCTGCTGGCTGCGGCGGTTCAGGCACACGGACAGCATCGGTGGCTGGTCCGTCAGGCTGCAGACCGAGGAGGCCGTGAAGCCGCAGCGGCCCGCCGGCCCTTCGGTGGTGATGACGCTCACGGCCGAGCCCAGGTGCGCCATCGATTCCCGGAACGTTTCGCGAGTCACCATGATCGCCTCCGCAGCTCGACTAACGAAATACGATAGCTAATAATGTACATCGTAATTAAAAGGAGCGCCAATGAAGTTCGTGACGTTCGAAAGATCGGCAAGGCTCACACCCGGGGTGTTGTTGGCGGACGGTGACATCCTCGATCTGCAGAAGGCGGCGGGTGGGCAGCCCGAAGGGCAGCGCTTCGATGACATGATCGCGGTGATCGCCTCCGGAGGGGCGGGGCTCGAGCGGATCCGCGCCTGGGTCGAGGCGCCGCCCGCGTCCGCCCGGGTGCGCGCAATGGATGTGCGTCTGAAGGCGCCGCTTCCGCGCCCGAATCAAATCCGTGATTTTGCCAACTACGAGCTGCACGTCCGCCAAGCGATCGCTGCGGCGATGCAGCTTCGCGCCAACACCACGGCGGATCCTGCCGCGGCGCTCGCCCAGTACAGGGCGGACGGCCTGTTTGACATTCCGCGGATCTGGTACGAGCAGCCGCTGTATTTCAAGGGCAACCGGATGTCGGTCATCGGGCCGGACGAGGATGTCATCTGGCCGAGCTACGCGCGCCTGATGGATTTCGAGCTCGAGCTCGCCGTCGTCACCCGAGGTCCGGTGCGCGACCTCTCTGCGGCCGATGCGCTCGATGCCGTGTTCGGCTACACCATCTTCAATGACTTCAGCGCGCGGGATGCGCAGGCGCGCGAGACCCAGTTCCGGCTCGGGCCTGCCAAGGGCAAAGATTTCGATACCGGCAACGCCATCGGTCCCTGGATCGTCACGCCGGATGAGATCCCCGATCCGGAGTCGCTCACGATGATTGCCCGGGTCAATGGCGAAGAGCGCGTGCGGACCAGCTCCGCAGGCATGCAGCACTCGATCGCCGAGACGCTCGCCCACGTCTCCCAGTCCGAGACAATCTATCCCGGGGACCTCTTTGGTCTCGGGACGGTCGGCAATGGCTGCGGCTACGAGTCTCTCACCTTCCTCGCCGAGGGCGACGTCGTGGAGCTCGAGATCGAGGGCCTCGGCACGCTGCGCAATCGACTGACGCGTCCGCGCTGAGCATCACTGGGCGTTAAACGATTGAAAAATAGGATATCGCAGACCCGAACCAGCGGCTGTCAGGCATGCGGATTCAGTGCCGTACCTGCGGCGCAATGCGCTGGCGGGGTGGTGCGCTCATCATCGCGCACCGCCTCGAGGGTCGCTGCGAGAAGCGCGCGGGAGTGCTCGCGAGGCTTGCGCAGAGGCGAGCGTGCAAGGGTGACCCCGAGGTCCCGAGGGCCGCAGTCCTAGGGCGACGTCGGCCCCGTTTGCGCCATCATGAGGCGGGTTACACGCGGACACGGGTGGGCATAAAATCCACTCATGACCGATCAACCCGGCGCTGCAAGAGGCGATGTGAAAATTCTCTTCGTGTGTCTCGGTAACATCTGCCGCTCGCCGACGGCGGAGGCGGTATTCCGTACGATCGCCTCGAGGGAGCTTCCCGACCGCGAATGGGTGGTCGATTCGGCCGGCACGGCCGGTTATCACATCGGCGATCCGCCCGACCGGCGCACCCGCGAAGCCGCGGCGCGCCGCGGCTACGATTTGTCCGATCTGCGGGCGCGCGTCATCGAGCCGGGGGACTTCGAGCGTTTCGATCTGATCCTGGCGATGGATCGGCAGAACCTGAGCACCCTCGAGCGGCACGCGCCGCCGCAGGCCCGCACGCGCATCAGGCTGTTCCTGGACTACGCGCCGCAGGCCGGCGTCGACGAGGTGCCGGATCCCTACTACGGCGGGGTCAATGGCTTCGAGCACGTGCTCGATCTGATCGAGGCGGCGTCACACGGATTGTGTCGCGCGCTGCAGGATCTTTGATCTGAAGCATCATTGATCGGAGCCGTGTCCCCCCGGTTTCCAGTCCGTGGGCGTGGAGGACCACACCACGTACGGCTTGCTTTCCTGCGATGGCTGCTCGCCGCCTGCGCCCGAAGGCTCGAAATGCACCGGCGGGGCCTGCGGCTCCTCGTGGCGGACCAGGGTCTCGTGCGGCGGCGCGCTGGGGCGGCGCGGCTCGGGCGTCTCGCTGGGTGGCGGCGCGCTGGGGCGGCGCGGCTCGGCCGCCTCGCCCGGCGGCGGTGCAGTCGTGACCGGGGCGGCCACGGCCCGCGTGTCCTCCCGCTCGCTGCCCGCCGTGCCACCCGGCGACAGCTCGCCTGCGGCCGGGGCGCCCGGAGCGGACTCAGAAACCCCGCCTTCGCGTGTTGAGCCCGAGCGCCGGCCGCCGCGCCGGCCGCGGCGGCGCCCGCGGCGCTCACCACTTGCCTGAGCCGACGGTGTCGTGCCGTTTTCCCTCCCGGGGAAGCGGCGGCCTTCGCCCGCCGTCTCGGGGTGAGATCGCTCCGGCGCAGCCGATCCGGCCACGGCCTCCGGGACAGGGCTCCCGGCGGCGGTCTGCGCCTCGGCCGGCCGATGGTTCACGTCGCGGTCCCGGTGACGGCGCTCCGGCCGGTCTCGATCACGGTCGCGCCGGTCGCGGGTTCGGCCCTCGGCGCCCCGGCTCTCGCCGTGGGAGCGCCGGCCCGCCTCGACCCGGCGCCCCGGCCGGGTGTGCTCCCGGTGTCCGTCCGCGGTCCGCTCTCCGGGGCGCGGGGCGCCGCGGGGCGCCGTCGGGACGGGCGGTGCGGCCTCGGGCGCGGCGGTCTCGGTGAGGGGGGTTTCGGGGGCGAACAGGCCCTTCAGACGCGACCAGAATCCTCGGGCCGGACGGGATTCGGCGGAACCGGCGAGGGCTTCGGCGGCTTCGGCCTGGGGGGCGGGCGGGGCCATGATCGGTGCAGGGGTCGCCGGCAGCAGCGTCGCCACGGCAGGGGCCTCGGCGGGCGGGCGCTTGTCGCGTGTGCTGCCGGGTTCGACCGCCTCGGGCGCCACGGGCATCAGGTAGCTCGTCTGGCGGTTCTCGGGCAGGTCCGCCTCGTCGTCGCGCACCCGTTTGATCGAGTACTCGGGGGTCTGGATGTGCGGATTCGGGACGATGACGAGTTCCGTCGAGCCGCGGCTCTCCAGCGTGCGCAGCCACTCGCGCTTCTCGTTGAACAGGTAGGTGGCCACTTCCACCGGCAGCTGCGTGATGACCCGCGTGGTGCGGTCCTTGCGCAGCTCCTCGCCGATCAGCCGCAGCACCGCGAGCGCCATCGATTCGACGCTGCGGATGTTGCCCTTGCCCTGGCAGCGCGGGCAGACGATGTGGCTCGACTCCCCGAGCGAGGGCCGCAGCCGCTGCCGGGACATCTCCAGCAGGCCGAAGCGCGAGAGCTTGCCGATCTGAATGCGCGCGCGGTCCATCTTCATCGCGTCGCGCAGCCGGTCTTCGACCTCGCGCTGATTCTTGCCCGATTCCATGTCGATGAAGTCGATGACGATCAGCCCGCCGATGTCGCGGATGCGCAGCTGGCGGGCGATCTCATCGGCCGCCTCGAGGTTGGTGTTGAGGGCAGTGGCCTCGATGTCGCTGCCTTTGGTGGCGCGCGCCGAGTTGATGTCGATCGATACCAGCGCTTCGGTATAGTCGATGACGATGCTGCCTCCGGAGGGCAGCTGCACCTTGTGCGCGTAGGCGGACTCGATCTGGCTCTCGATCTGGTAGCGGGTGAACAGCGGGATCTCGTCGGTATAGAGCTTCAGCCGCCGCTGGGCATCGGACGGCAT
>JAJYTX010000110.1 GCA_021792815.1 Pseudomonadota bacterium | reverse complement strand
CTGAAGCCAGGCGGGCAGCTGCTGGTGCTGGAATTCTCCCGTCCGGTCGCGCCCGGCCTGGGATCGATCTACGACGCCTACTCCTTCCGGGTGCTGCCGCTGCTCGGCAGGCTCGTGGCGCGCGATGAAGCCAGCTATCGCTACCTGGCAGAGTCGATCCGCATGCATCCGCCCCAGGACAAGCTCCTCGCCATGATGCAGGCCGCGGGCCTCGAGGGCTGTCGCTATCACAATCTGCTCGGCGGCATCGTCGCGCTGCACCGCGGCTACAAATACTGACCCTGATGTTCACCGCAACACTCGAGAACATCCTCAACCGCGGCCTGCCTCGTTCGGTACGCGCGCGGCAGCTGTGCGCCGAACTCGGCGGGCGGCGCATCGCCGTCGAAGCCCCGGGGCTGGCGCGCGTGCTGGTCGGATCCACGGGCAGCTCGCTCAGTATCGGCCACGGCGCAGGCTCGGTGGACGCGCAGATCCTCGGAGGTCCCTTGAGCCTGCTGGTTCTGAGCGGCGGTCTGTCGCAAGCACCCTTGCGGCGCGGTGATGTCGAGATACGCGGAGACGCGGAAATCGCGCAGAAATTCCAGGAGCTCCTGCGGCTGCTGTCGCCCGATCTGGAGGAAGAGCTCTCGCTGCTCGTCGGCGACGCGCCGGCGCATCGCATCGGCCGGATGGCGCACGGCACGCTGGGTTGGATGCGCGGGGCAGCCACCACGCTACTGCGTGACCTCGGCGAGTACGCGAGCCACGAGCGGGCAGACCTGGTGTCGCGGCAGGAGGGTGAGCAGTTTCTGCGTGGCGTCGACGGCCTGCGCGAGGACGTCGATCGCTTCGAGGCGCGCCTCGAGCTGCTGCAGCGGCAAGCGAGTTCGACGTGATGCCGGCCCTCCGTCCATGAGGCTGCGCGTCCTGGCGCGGCTGGTGCAGATCCAGCATGTGCTGCTGAAGCACGGCCTGGATGATTTCGTCCGCGAGACCCACCTGTACCGGCCGCTGCGCTTCCTGTTCCTGCTCTATCCCGGCACCTGGTTCGGACCCGACCGCAGCGTTCCTCGCGGAGAGCGGCTGCGGCTCGCGCTCGAGGCGCTGGGGCCGATCTTCGTGAAATTCGGGCAGGCCGTCTCGACGCGCCGCGATCTGCTTCCACCCGACATCGCCGAGGAGCTCTCGAAGCTTCAGGATCGCGTGCCGCCGTTCAGCGGTGCCGTGGCGCGTGAGGCGATCGAGCGCAGTCTCGGCCGGCCGGTGGGCCAGATCTTCGCTGCCTTCGACGAGACGCCGCTCGCCGCGGCGTCCATTGCGCAGGTCCATGCGGCCCGCCTCGAGAGCGGCCGGGAAGTGGTCGTGAAGGTGCTGCGCCCGGGCATGCGCGCGCGCATCGAGAAGGATCTCGAGGTGCTCTATTCGCTGGCCGGCCTGGCCCAGGCCTACTGGAGCGAGGCGCGCCGGCTGCGTCCCGTGGAACTGGTCGGAGAATACGAGAAGACCATCATCGACGAGCTCGACCTGATGCGCGAGGCAGCCAATGCCACGCAGCTGCGGCGAAACTTCTCCGGCTCGCAGATGCTGTACGTCCCCGAGGTGTTTTGGGACTACTGCCGCATGGACGTGATGGTCATGGAGCGCATCCACGGCATCCCCATCAGCGACATGGCGCGGCTGCGCGCCCTCGGGACCAACATCGCGCAGCTCGCCGAAAACGGCGTGCGCATCTTCTTCACCCAGGTGTTCCGGCACAACTTCTTTCACGCCGACATGCACCCGGGAAACATCTTCGTCCTGACGGACGATCCGGCGCGGCCGCGCTATGCCGCCATCGACTTCGGCATCATGGGAACGCTCGCTCCGCGTGACCAGCATTACCTGGCGGAAAACTTCCTGGCGGTTTTCGAGCGCGACTACCGCCGCGTGGCGGTGCTGCACATCGAATCGGGCTGGGTGCCGCCCGGGACCCGTATCGATGAGATGGAATCGGCCATTCGCACCGTCTGCGAGCCGATCTTCGAGCGACCGCTGCGGGACATCTCCTTCGGCCATCTGCTGCTGCGCCTGTTCGAGATCTCGCGGCGCTTCGACATGCAGATCCAGCCGCAGCTGATGCTGCTGCAGAAGACCCTGTTCAACATCGAGGGGCTGGGACGGGAGCTTTACCCGCAGCTCGACATCTGGAGCACCGCGACACCCATCCTGCGCGAATGGATGCGCGAGCGCGTGAGCATCGGCCGGCTGTGGAAGAACCTGCGGCGTCAGCTGCCCGACATCATGGACTCGATCCAGGCCCTGCCATCGATGCTGCAGCAGTCGGTACGCCGGGTGCATGAGCCGGCATCCCACCCGGAGGTGGCCGCCATGAGCCAGCTGCGCGACGAGATGCGCCGGGCGGCACGGCGACGCGATGCGGTGACGGTGGGCGCGACGGTGCTGCTCGGCGGTCTGGTGTGGCTCGCGGTTGCGCCGGTGACCTGGCCGGGCTGGGTGCTGAGCGCCGGCGGCGTGGGTGGACTGCTGGCCGCGTACCGCTGGTTATAGCGTCCGCCGCGGGGCCTCGGGCGGCGCGCGCCGCCCCGCCCCCAGCCTCAGCGCGACGAAGGTACCTCGATGAGGCGCATGGTCGCCGTGGCCTGATCGCCGCACCCGGGCAGCTTGATGTCACCCTTCTGCCGCAGAGTCTTCGCGTCATAGATGGCGATGTCACACATGGTCCCGCCGGCGTAGACGTCCCGGCCATCCGAGGAGATGGCCACGGAGTAGTACGTATGCGGCAAATTGACTTGCCGGGCGACGTCCCAGTGCCGGGTGTCGATCTTGGTGAGTTGCGTGTAGACCCCGTACGCCCACCGGCGGTTCGGACTCACCACGGTGGTGAAAATCGGCGCAGTAGTGCGCTCGAAATCGTGGTAGGCGAGCGCTCCGGTACGCAGGTTGAGCGTCATGAGCGACGTTTCCGGCACCCCGGCTGCGGGCAGCCCCGGTCCAGTGAGGGTCGAATAGATGGGGGTGGAGAAGATGCCCGTCGGCTCGCTGACCGGCCAGACGGCCAGCAGGTCAGGAATGGAATGGTTGGGCCGGTTCCAGTCGAGAATGCCGCGCTTGCCGATCAGCCGTCCGGTCTTCAGATCGAACTGATAGAGATTGAAGCCAATGGCGTAAAAGCTGCGGCCGTCGCGCTTGGCGAGGACCATCGCGATGCGCCGCGGCGCCGGGAACTCCCGCAAAGGCTGGGCGTGCAGACCGCCCGCGGTACTGAATATCGCGAAGCGGGGTGGTTCGGCGGTGTATTCATCGATTCCCAGGCGCGTCGGAACCTCATACACGATGAGATCCTTGCCGTCCGGAGTGACATCGAAGCCAAAGACGCATCGCACCCGCTCACCGGGCGAGGACAGGTCGGCACGGAAGACCTCGCGTCCGGTCTTCAGATCGATGCCGGCGATGCTCTCCATTCCGTTGATGAGCAGATACGCGATCCGGCCGTGCGGCGAGGGGACGATGGTGCCCACATAGTCATGAGCCCCGGGGATGTGGAACTGCGAGACCACCGCCCGTTTCTGCGGATCGACGACGAACAGCGAATCCGGCTTCGTAGCCGTCAACAACTCATCGTGCATCGCCGCGCCGTGTGCGGCGGCACCGGCCGAAAGCACCCCGGTCAGGACCAGGGCAGCGAATATCTTGCGTGTCAATCGAGACCCCTCTTGCCGTAAAGCGCCACGCCAGACCTCGCCGCGCGCCACCGCAGCGTCAGCCCGGCCGATCGTGTTTCCGGGACTGTGCCAGACGCCGCACGCCGCCGAGTTGCCGGACGCTGAATCCGGTCTCGGATGTCTGCCGCGTGCCCTGCGCATGGCGCATCCGGATAACCCCTTCCGCCCCATCGTCGGAACCGGTTGCGACGCCGAACATACCACGGCATCACGCGGTACGCGATCCGTGCAGGACGTGACATCCATTTCGCGTCCACGGGCGCCCGGCCCATCCTGGTGACGGTCATGCCCGGATGCGCCGGCGCACGCGCGCCTCCTGGCCCGCAAGCTCCGGCTGACAGAGCGCGGCACGGCCACCTGGCCGTCACGCCGCCAAAACGCTCGCGCACCCGGATCGCATGCGGCGGGCGCCACACCAGTCGTGTGCAGCGGGTGCCCAGTCCTTCGCGCACGTCCGCTTTGGCATTTCGGGCCTATTCTGGTATTATAATACCAGAATGCGTCGATGATGGTGAATTGTGCGGCAGGCTGCGCGCCCTGGCGGGAGCGCGGCACGAGACGGGCAGCAACGATGTACGAAATCCGACTTCACGGCCGCGGCGGACAGGGAACGGTGCTCGCGGCGACGATCCTCGCCGCGGCGATCATCGAGGAAGACAAGTTTGCGGTCGCGATACCGTCCTTCGGCTTCGAGCGGCGCGGTGCGCCGGTGGCGGCCTATCTGCGCATGGATAGCCGCGAGATCCGCCGCATGACCAATATCTATCGTCCCGACTGTATCATCTGCATCGATCCGACGGTGTCCAGGACCGTGGACATCCTTGCGGGCCTCAATCCGGGCGGCACTCTGGTGCAGACCACGAACAAGGCGCTCGATCAGCTGGTGCTGCCCGCCAGCGTGAGCACGGTCGGACTGTGTGATGCCGTTGCCATTGCACTGCAGATCTTCGGGCGGGCCATCACCAACACCATCATGCTCGGCGCATTCGCGCGCACCACGGGACTGGTGTCGATCGAGGCGCTCGAGCGGGCGCTGCACGAGTCGGAGTTCCGTGACGCCGGACTGCAGCAGAACCTGCGCGCGCTGCGCAGCGGCTACGCTGAAACCAGCGTCCATCGCCTGACGCGTGAGGCCGCCGCATGATCCGCCAGTCCCGAGCATTCTTCGACGAACAGCAGATCCCGGACGATCTGTGTCCGATCGCAACACGGCCGAACCCGATGCTGCCGGGAGACTGGCGCAGCCTGCGGCCGGTCGTGGACCGTGCCAAGTGCGTCAAGTGCGCGGTCTGCTGGCTCTACTGCCCGGTGCAGTGCGTGGTGGAAAAATCCGCGTGGTTCGACATCGACCTCGCGACCTGCAAGGGATGCGGAATCTGCGCCCAGGAGTGTCCGCACCGCGCGATCACCATGGTCGAGGAGGGAGGCTGATGTCTGCGGTCGCACCGGTTCCAAAGAGCCGATTGCTGGCTTGCGACGGTAACGAGGCGGCGGCGCTGGCGGTCGCGCTGGCGCGCGTTGACATGGTGGCCGTCTATCCGATCACCCCGCAGTCGTCCCTGGTGGAGCATCTGGCCAAACTCATCGCCGATGGCCGGCTTCAGGCAGAACTGGTGGACGTCGAGGGCGAGCACAGTGTGCTGTCGGTCCTGCAGGGGGCCGCGCTCGCCGGTGCGCGCACCTTCACGGCCACTTCGGGTCCCGGGCTCGCCTTCATGTTCGAGCCTTACGTGCGCACGCCCGGCCTGCGCCTGCCCATCGTGATGTCGATCGTCACACGCGACACCCTGACGCCACAGGGCGTGTGGGGCGGACATCAGGATGCCATGTCGGTGCGCGAGGCGGGCTGGGTGCAGATGTACTGTGAAACCGTACAGGAAGTGCTCGACACGACGATCATCGCCTATCGTGTCGCGGAGCGGCGCGACGTCATGCTTCCGATCAACGTCTGTCACGACGGCAACTATCTGTCCTACGGCACTGCGCGCATCGAGCTGCCGGAGCAGAACGCGGTCGACACTTTTCTCGGAACGCCCGACGTGAACTGGCACGTGGCGCTCGACCCCGAGCGGCCGATGGCGGTGGATCCGCTGACCGGCGGCCCCGGCGGCCCGGGGCCGGCGATGTTCGTGCGCTATCGGCGCGGCCAATGCTCTGGCATGCGCCACGCGCTCGAGGCCATCTGCGACGCGCATGAGGAATGGGGGCGACTCACCGGTCGCTATCACGCGCCGCTGATCGAGTGCTACCGGATGGAAGGCGCGGAATTCGCGCTCGTGACGCTCGGCTCGATGACCGGTGCCGCGAAGGACGCCGTCGACGAAGCGCGTGCGCGCGGCCGCCCGGTCGGCCTCGTCAAGGTGAAGACTTTCCGGCCGTTCCCGGCGGCGGAAGTGGCCAACGCGCTGCGGCCTCTCCGGGCGTTCGGCGTCGTCGATCGCTCCGTCGACTTCGGATGGAGCTGCGGACCACTTTACCGGGAAGTGCTCACCGCTCTGTATGAAGGCACACGGATTCCGTCGCAATCGTTTATCGGCGGTTTGGCGGGCGCCGACCTCACCGTCGAGCAATTCGCAGAGGTCATCGAGACAGTCGGACGACTGCGGGGCGCGACGAGCCCGACAGACACCCTGTGGCTGAACGCACAGGACTGACCCCGCCGAGGTGATCGCGATGGAACAGACCGACTATCTGATTGCCGGCGCAAGCCATGCGGGGCTCGCCGCCCTGCACGCGATCCGCCTGGTGGACGCCGACGGCTCGTTGACCGTGATCGGCCGGGACCGCGAGCTACCGTACTCCCCGACCGTGCTGCCGTATGTCGTGTCGGGACGCTCAGACCCCAATCGGGTATTCCTGCGCAACCAGGCGTACTTCGCACAGGCACGGGCGGCGTACCGCTGCGGACACGCGCTCGTCCGGCTGGACCCGGCTGAGCGGATAGCGGAACTCGACGACGGTAGCCAGCTGCAGTTCGGCAAGCTGCTGCTCGCAACCGGCGCGCGACCGGTGATACCGCCCATTGCCGGTCTGGCCTCGACGCCCTACCACGTTCTGCGCACGCTCGATGACGCGCTGCGGCTGCGGGCGCGGCTGCCGCAAACCCGCCGGGCAATCGTGCTCGGCGGCGGACTCATCGGGATGCATGCCGCGGAAAACCTGGCGAAGGGCGGCGCGCAGGTGACCATCGTTGAGCTGCAGGGCCAGGTGTTACCCGGCTATTTCGAGGCCGATGCGGCCGCCATCATCGCCCGTGCGTTCGAGCGCGCCGGCGTCACGATCCGCACCGGTGCGCGCGCCGCGGCGGTGCACAGCGCCCCGGAAGGTGTCGTGCTCAGCCTCGAGGACGGTTCAACGGTTCCGGGCGACCTGCTGGTGATCGGCGCCGGGGTGACTCCGGCGGTCGATTTCCTCGACGGCTCGCAGATCCGCCGCGATCGCGGCATCCTCGTCGATGCGTCGATGCAGACCAGCGCCGCAGGGGTCTGGGCGGCCGGCGACGTTGCGCAGGCCGCAAGCTTTTACGATGCGCGGCCGGTTCTGAACGGCATCCTGCCGAATGCGGTCGAGCAGGGCCGCATTGCCGGCATGGCCATGGCGGGTGACCAGACGCTGCAGGGCTTCCGCGGCTCCGTGCCGCTCAACACCTACAGCTACTTCGGGCACCATGCGGTCTCGGTCGGCAGCGGCAGCGTGCCGGCCGGAGCCGAGGTCGTGACGCGCAGCGACGCCGAGGCGGAGCGCTATCTCAGGATCATCCTCGACGAGGGACGGCTGCACGGCATCTTCGCCATCAACACCCCGCTCGATCCCGGTGTCATGTGGCAGC
>JAJYTX010000109.1 GCA_021792815.1 Pseudomonadota bacterium | reverse complement strand
GCCGGCGGTGACTCGAGCGAGCGGGAGATCTCGTTGCTCTCGGGCCACGCGGTGCTCGCTGCGCTCAGGCGCCGCGGTGTCGATGCCGAGGGGTTCGATCCGCGCGAGCGTCCGCTCGGCGAGCTCATCGGTCAGCGTGTCGATCGGGCCTGGATCGCGCTGCATGGCACGGGCGGCGAGGACGGCACCGTACAGGGTGCGCTCGAGTGCCTGGGGATCGCCTACACCGGAAGCGGCGTCATGGGTTCGGCGATCGGCATGGACAAACTGCGTACCAAGCGGCTCGCCCAAGCCATCGGCGTGGCGAGCCCGGAGGCGGTGGAGCTCGGGGGAGCGCGCGATTTCGAGTTGGCGATCGAGCGGCTCGGGCTGCCGCTCATCGTCAAGCCGGCGAGCCAGGGCTCGAGTGTCGGCATCACCAAGGTCGAATGCGCCGGGGAACTGGCGGCGGCGTATGCGGCCGCCCGCCTCACCGACCGGCGCGTGTTTGCCGAGTCGTGGGTGGCCGGGCGCGAGTATACGGTGGCGCTGCTGCAGGGCGAGGCGCTGCCGTCGATCCGCATCGAGACACCGCGGGCGTTCTACGACTACGAGGCGAAATACCGGCGCGGGGACACGCGTTATCACTGCCCTTCGGGGCTATCGGCGCCCGCCGAACAGCACCTGAGGCGCCTCGCGCTCGCGGCCTTCGAGGCCGCGGCAGCCGAGGGCTGGGGACGGGCCGATTTCATGCTCGATGTCTCGGGACGGCCACTGCTCATCGAGATCAACACCGTGCCCGGCATGACCGGCCACTCGCTGGTGCCGATGGCGGCCCGTGCCGCCGGCATCGACTTCGACGAGCTCGTCTGGAGGGTGCTCGAGACCAGCTTCGTGCGCCGTCGCCCTCCGGCGAGCAGCGCAGGAGGTCCGTAGCGCGATGTTCAGACGGACCCGTAACCGCCGCGCCAGCCAGCGCCCCGAGACGCCTCCCAGGCGCTGGCTTTCCCGGGCGCTCGCCGCCGCCGTGGTCCTGGTCGTGGTTTTCGCGGCGCTGTGGGCGCTCGATCAGCCGATTCGCACGGTGACCGTCACCGGTCGATTCGCGCACGTCTCGCCGCTGCAGATCGAGCAGACGGTTGCGCAACAGGTGCACGGCGCCGGGCTGCTCACGGTGAGCCTGCCGGCCGTGCGCCGCGCGGTGCAGGCGCTCCCGTGGGTGGCGTCCGCCAGCGTGCAGCGTGCCTGGCCGCACGGCCTCGACGTGTGGGTGCGGGAACAGGTGGCCGCGGCCCGCTGGGACGGCGACGGACTGGTCAATGCGAGCGGCACGGAGTTCGTGACGCACGCGCAGCCCGTGCCCCCGGGGCTGGCGCTGCTGAGCGGTCCCGAAGGCGCGCAGCAGCAGGTCACGCAACGGTATCTGGCGATGCAGGATCGTCTGGCGTCGAGCGGACTCGCCATCGCAGCGCTCAGTCTCGATGCGCGCGGCACCTGGCAGTTCACGCTGACCGACGGCATCACGGTGAGGCTCGGGCACTCCCAGGTCGAGGAGCGGTTCGACAGGTTCATGAGCGCGGCGCTCGGCATCGTCGAGCGGCGCGCCGCGCAGATCTCGCACGTAGACATGCGTTACACGAACGGTTTCGCCATCGGTTGGCGTAAAGGTGCGTCGCACAATGCAATACCAAGCGAAAGCCGGCACGCACGGCCGGCTGCCTCATCAGGCTCACACCACAGGCTCGCCAGCGCCACCGCCCGCGCCTTTGCGCTCCGCAAACAGGAGGTTCGCGATGCGTAAACGGTCCGACAGAGATCTCATCGTGGGCCTCGATATCGGCACCTCCAAGGTCCTCGCCCTGGTCGGGGAGGTCGGTGCCGACGGCGCCATCGAAGTGCTCGGGGTCGGCTCGCAGCCCTCGCGGGGGCTGAAGAAGGGCGTGGTCGTCAACATCGAGTCGACCGTGCAGTCGATCCAGCGGGCCGTGGAGGAGGCCGAGCTCATGGCCGGCTGCGAGATCCACTCCGTGTACGCCGGCATCGCCGGCAGTCACGTCAGGAGTCTCAATTCCCATGGAGTGGTCGCGATCCGCGACCGCGAAGTGACCCATGGCGACGTCGGTCACGTGATCGACGCGGCCAGGGCGGTCGCGATCCCCGCGGACCAGAAGATCCTGCATGTGCTGCCCCAGGAGTTCATCGTCGACGGCCAGGAAGGCATCCGCGATCCGATCGGCATGTCGGGAGTGCGCCTCGAAGCCAAGGTGCACATCGTCACCGGAGCCGACAGCGCCGCGCAGAACATCGAGAAGTGCATTAAACGCTGCGGGCTGGAGGTCGGCGACGTGGTGCTCGAGCAGCTTGCCTCGAGTTTCGCGGTGCTCACCGACGACGAGAAGGAGCTCGGCGTGTGCATGGTCGATATCGGCGGCGGCACCACCGACATCGCGGTCTTCATCCAGGGTGCGATTCGCCACACGGCCGTGATTCCGATCGCCGGCGACCAGGTGACCAACGACATCGCCGTGTCCATGCGGACCCCGACCCAGCACGCCGAGGACATCAAGATCCGCTATGCCTGCGCGCTTTCGCAGCTCGCCAACCCCGATGAGAGCATCGAGGTGCCGAGCGTCGGCGACCGGCCGGCGCGTCGCCTCGCGCGCCAGACGCTCGCCGAGGTCGTCGAGCCGCGCTACGAGGAGCTGTTCGGCCTGGTGCGCGAAGAGTTGCGCAGGAGCGGTTTCGAGGAACTCATCGTCGCGGGCATCGTGCTCACCGGCGGCAGCGCCCGCATGGAAGGGGCCATCGAGCTCGCCGAGGAGGTGTTCCACGTGCCGGTGCGCCTCGGCATGCCGCAGGAAGTGCATGGGCTCACCGAAGTGGTCCGCAATCCGGTTTTCTCCACGGGCGTGGGGCTGCTGCTCTATGCGCGTGACAACATCCTGCCCGCGCGCCGCGGGCGGTCCCTGGGCGGCAACGCAAAGACGGCTTTCGGCCGCATGCGCACCTGGTTCCAGGGGAACTTCTGACTTCGAGCGATCTTTACCGACTTAACCCGCATTCAATGAGGAGCGCACAATGTTCGAACTGATGGATGCCTACAGCCAGAGCGCCGTGATCAAGGTCATCGGCGTCGGCGGCGGCGGCGGAAATGCCGTTGCCCACATGATGACGACCGGAATCGAAGGCGTGGAATTCATGTGCGTCAACACCGACGCGCAGGCCCTGAAGCACGCGAAAGTCAAGACCGCGCTGCAGATCGGCAGCAACATCACCAAGGGGCTCGGCGCCGGCGCCGATCCGGAGGTGGGCCGCCAGGCGGCCATGGAGGACCGCGACCGCATCGTCGAGCTCATCAAGGGCTGCGACATGCTGTTCATCACCGCGGGCATGGGCGGCGGCACCGGCACCGGCGGCGCTCCGGTGGTCGCGCAGATCGCCAAGGAGATGGGGATTCTCACCGTGGCGGTGGTGACCCGGCCGTTCGAGATGGAGGGCGGCAAGCGCTCGCACGTCGCCGAGCACGGCATCGCCGAACTCGGCAAGTACTGTGACTCGCTCATCACCATTCCCAATCAGAAGCTGCTCACCGTGCTCGGGGCGCAGACCACGCTGCTCGATGCCTTCAAGTCGGCCAACCAGGTATTGCAGGGAGCGGTGCAGGGCATCGCCGAGCTGATCACCCGTCCCGGGCTCATCAACGTCGATTTCGCGGACGTGCGCACGGTGATGTCCGAGACGGGCATGGCCATGATGGGCACCGGCGCGGCGAACGGCGAAGGCCGGGCGCGGGCCGCGGCCGAGGCCGCCGTATCCTCGCCGCTGCTCGAGGAGATCAATCTGGCCGGTGCGCACGGCATCCTGGTGAACGTCACGGCGGGCATGGACCTGTCGATCGGCGAGTTCCAGGAGGTTGGTCAGATCGTCAAGGAGTTTGCATCGGAGGACGCCACCGTGGTGGTCGGTACGGTCATCGACCCGGACCTCAGCGATCAGGTGCGCGTGACGGTGGTCGCCACCGGACTCGGCCGGCCCGCCGCGGTGGCAGAGCGGCCCCAGGTGGCGGCTGCAGCGCATCGCGAACATACGCCACAGCGTGAGACACGCACCGAGCCGCCCATGCGGGTGGTGCGCCGCGGCCCGCCCTCGAGCAGCGACTACGCGAGGCTCGATCGACCGACGGTGCAGCGGCAGCGGGCGGTGGGTGACGGGTTGCGTCAGGATCTCGGGCCCGATGAGCTGCTCGATATCCCGGCCTTCCTGCGTCGCCAGGCCGATTGACCCGCCCCGGGGCTGAAGGTCCGGCGGGCTCCTCGAGGGCCCTGGGCGCGGGTCCGGGCCGGCCGGACCCGCGTGCGCCGAACGGCGGGAAGGTGCGGGAAATGGAGTAAAAAGTTCGCCTGTGGTACGGTAACGCGCCATTGGGCGTCCCGGTCAGGCTGCGGGTGCCGGTGCGTTTTATCAAGATCGCAGAAGAACGAGGCATGGTCGGACAAAGGACGCTCAAGAATTCAATCCGCGCCACCGGCGTCGGTCTGCATACGGGCAAGAAGGTGCTGATGACCCTGCGCCCGGCGGGCGCCGATGCAGGGATCGTCTTCCGCCGCACCGATCTGCCGCCGCCGGCCGAAGTGCCTGCCCGCGCGGAAAATGTTGGCGACACCATGCTCGGTACCACCCTGTGCAAGGGGTCGACCCGCGTCTCGACCGTAGAGCACCTGCTGTCGGCGTTCGCCGGCCTCGGGATCGACAACGCGGTGGTGGAGCTTTCCGCCCCCGAGGTGCCGATCATGGACGGCAGCGCGGGGCCGTTCGTGTTTCTGTTGCAGTCCGCCGGCATCGAAGAGCAGCGGGTGCCCAAGCGTTTCATCCGCATCAAGAAGCGTCTGCGCGTGACCGACGGGGACAAGTGGGCGGAGTTCACGCCATTCGACGGCTTCAAGGTCAACTTCGAGATCGAGTTCAATCATCCGCTGTTCAAACGCCGGGCACAGAAGGCCTCGATGGATTTCTCGACCACTTCGTTCCTGAAGGAGGTCAGCCGGGCGCGCACTTTCGGCTTTCTGCGCGACCTCGAGACGCTGCGTGAGCACAATCTGGCGCTCGGCGGCAACCTCGATAACGCCATCGTGCTCGATGACTTCCGGGTGCTGAACGAGGACGGTCTGCGTTACGAGGACGAATTCGTCAAACACAAGATCCTGGATGCGATCGGCGATCTGTACCTGCTCGGCCACGGTCTGATCGGCGAGTTCAGCGGCTACAAGTCCGGGCATGCGCTCAACAACAAACTGCTGCGGGCGCTGCAGGCAGAGCCCGGCGCCTGGGACGAAGTGGCGTTCGAGTCGTATGCGGAGGCGCCGATCTCCTACATCGAGGCGCCGGCGCTGCCGGCCGGCTGAGGCACACTCAGGATTTGCGCGGCAGCACTTTCACGGCCAGCCGCCTGATGTCAGGATCGGCTTCGCGCACCGGGGCATCGAGCTCCTCGATCGCATAGCGCAGCCGCGCCGACCAGGCGGCCGACTCGGCAAACACGGTGAGCACGCCGTCGCGCGCGATGACGCCGCTGATCCGCGCGGCGAGCTCCGCCGGCAGACGGGTCTGCAACCAACCTCGCCAGAACGCCTGGCGCGCGCTCTGGTCGCCGATCCGCGACAGAACCGGCCCGTTGCGGCTCAACAGATCGCCGATGGAGCGCGCGCCGCCGTGAACCGCGGCCGAACTCTGTTTTCTGCGCTTGTGCCGATCGTGCATTTTGGGCATAGTCGCCCGCCGGGCCTGGGACGGAACCCGAGCGATACGCCAAGTCTACGCGAGAGATCGAACAGTGAGAGTGGGGTCGCCGGTGAAACATGCTGCGATGAGCGTCGGGCGCGCGCTGCGCTCCCGGGCGGCTCAGGCGCTGCGCGGGCTGGGACGTCTGGCGCCGTTGCGCAACGTCACGCTCGAATCCTCGACCGGCGGCATGGGCGTCGTGGTGTTTTCGAAGGACGGCCGTTCGCGCCTGCTCAACCTCAATCTGCGCCACCCGCTGATGCTCACGTGCATGGCCGTGGTGATGCTGTCGATTCTCGGCGGCGCGTTCGCCATGGGCTTGTCGCTGGGTCGCGGCAGCGGCGGCGATCTCGCGCTCGCCGAGACCACTCACTGGATGGATGTTCTGTCCCGCCAGCGTGAGCAGATCGCGGACCTGAAGGCGCAGATGCAGGCCCGTGCCCAGGCGCTCGCCATCCAGGTCGGGGACGTGCAGGCGCACATGCTGCGGCTCGATGCCCTGGGCCGGCGTCTCTCGGCGATGGCGGGCCTGCCGAGCAGCGAGTTCAATTTCGGCGAGAATCCTCCGCAGGGCGGACCGGAGACCGACATCCCGGGCGCCACGCCCGGTATTCCCAGCCTCTCGGCTTTGCTCGGCCGGCTGGAGGGGCGGATCGATCTGCGCGCCTCGCAGCTCGCGGCGCTCGAGAACGTGATCCTCTCCCGCAAGCTGAGGCAGGAGATTCACCCCGAGGGCCGGCCGGTGCGGGTGGGCTGGATCTCCTCGCCGTTCGGGGAGCGCATCGACCCGTTCACCGGGGACGAGGAGTTCCACGAGGGCATCGATTTCGCCGCTCCCATGGGGACCCCGATCCATGCGGTCGCGGCCGGAGTGGTCACCTGGGCCGGACCGCGCGGCGGCTACGGCAACATGGTTCAGATCGATCACGGCGATGGCTATGCCACCCGCTACGGGCACGCCGAAAAGGTGCTGGTGCACGTCGGCGAGACGGTCAAGCGGGGAGACGTCATCGCGCTGGTCGGCTCCACGGGGTACTCGACCGGTCCGCACGTGCACTTCGAGGTGCTCAAGGACGGGATCGAGATCAATCCGGCCGCTTTCGTCCGCCTGCACGCGCTCTCCGTGGCGCAGGTGCTCAGCGGTGGCCGTCGATCCGGATCTTAAGGCGCCGCCCCGGTCTTCAGGTCGCCGCGGTCCGTCCCGGGCGCACTTTCCCGCCGTCCCGCCTGCAGCCGGATGCGCCAGGCTGATTCCGGCCGCCCCGGCCACCCATTAGGTCCGGGCCGCCCGAATGCGTAGAATATCGGGCTCCGCGCCGGCCTGTCGGGCGGTGCACACCACAGTAAAGCGGACCTCAAGTTGCTCAATACCCTGAAACGTATTTTCGGCAGCCGCAACGAGCGGCTCCTGCGCAGCTACGGGCGCGACGTGCGCGCCGCCCGGGAATTCGAGCCTGCGCTCAAGGCCCTCGGCGACGAGCAGCTGCGCGGCAAGACCGAGGAGTTCCGCCAGCGGCTGCGCGACGGCGCCAAACTCGATGACCTGCTGCCGGAGGCGTTCGCCGTGGTGCGCGAGGCCGCCTGGCGCACCCTCAAGATGCGCCACTTCGACGTGCAGCTGATCGGCGGCATCGCGCTGCACCAGGGCAAGATCGCCGAGATGCGCACCGGCGAGGGCAAGACCCTGGTGGCCACCCTCCCGGCCTACCTGAACGCGCTGCCCGCCGAGGGCGTGCACGTCGTCACGGTGAACGAGTACCTGGCGCAGCGCGACGCCGACTGGATGGGGCCGGTGTACCGCTTCCTCGGCCTGACGGTCGGGGTGAT
>JAJYTX010000108.1 GCA_021792815.1 Pseudomonadota bacterium | reverse complement strand
GCCCGCCCGGCGGGCCGCGCGGGCCGGGTGGCACATCGCTCACCGCCCGCGCCCGCTCCTCACACATCCGCGACCGGCCGCGGAAGGTTCCAATCACGATAGCCCTGGCCGATCACCTTCGCCTCCAGGCTGCCCGGATCGAGCACGGCCGGCGGCGGGCTCATTTCCGACGGTGTCACGAAGTCATACACCACCCGCTCGGTCGTGACCATAGAGAACGAGCGTTCCAGGTCGACGAACTCTGCCATGCCGTCGCGTACCGCAGCGTACAGCGCCGCCTCGCCCCGCAGCTGCGCCAGCGACTCGACGTCCGGGAACCACAATTCCTCCACGCCTGAATAGCCCCCGACCGCCCCGGCTTCGAACAGACTGCCTCGGAACACCCGCGCGTCGAGATCGAGCAGCTCATTGCGCACATACTTGCGAACCCGCGCCCTGCCGGCCACCGCTTCGAGAAACGCCGGCGCATAGCGCTCGCGCCACCGGCGGTTGAATTCCGCCTGGCTGAGACCGGGCTTGCTGCGCAGCCAGTGGATCAGCTTGACACCGCCCGAACGGAAGCCAGGGATCTCGTACAGGACCTTGCCGCGGGTCAGCGCCAGCACGAACGCCCGGTCCCCGAACACGTGCGGCTGCATCCGCTGCACGTAGCCTTCGGCGTTGAGCGAGGTGAGAAAGTCCTCGTAGCCGTCCACCCAATGATCGGCCATGTTGTCCCATTGCATCGGCGACAGCGGAATCGGCAGCATCTCGTCGGTCACGCCGGAAATGGCGTAATGCTGCACATAGCGCCTGAAGACCCGCATCACCTCGGGCGTCGTCAGCATCAGCGCCACGTGGATGTTGCCCCACTCATAGAAATAGCGCTGCTGGGTATCCTCTCGCCTGCGCCGGGCGCAGATCAGAAACTTGATGTGCTGGGTCATGCGAATTCCGTCATCAAAACACCCGCCGCGTCACTTGCGACGCGCCGCCAGGCGGCGCACAAAAACCTCTCGGCCCGCCCGGGCGCAGGCCTCGTCCTGCGTGCTCTTCGAGCCGCTCACCGCCACCGCGCCCACGACGCGGCCCTCGCGCCACAAGGGCACCGCACCCGCCCAAGGGACCATGTCAGCCGTGATCCGTCTCGGATCGATCTGATGCGTCTGCAGTTGCGCACTGACCTGCGATGTCGGCTCCTGGAACGCCAGCGCGGTCAATCCCTTGCGCACCGCCGTATAGACATTGCCCCCGAGCGCGCCATCGGCCACGAGCGCCACGCGAGGCTCGCCGCTGGAGTCGATGACGGCCACCCCGACCGCATGGCCCTCGGCCGTGCAGGCCGCCAGAGCCGCCTTCGCCACCGCGAGCGCCGCTGACAGCGGCGGTCCGGCAGCATGGTCGCGCATGTCCGGTCCGGGATGACCCGGCGTCGGCACCGGCGGCGGCTTCAGCAGCATCCAGCGCGGAGGCGGATGATCCCCGGGCAGCCGCCCCGGGGAATGTGCCGGCGGGTGCACGCCGGCGACCGCCACCCCCGGAATGCCCAGCCCCGACAGACACAGGACCGTCAGCACGCCGGCGGCGGCCACCGCGAACGGAACTCTCGAATGAACGGCTCTCACCCCTGCACCTCGTCTGCACTCCGGTGCGCCGCAGACGCCATCGCCCACCGGGCACACCCTGCGAACTCAACGCTGCCCGCGCGGCAGCCGGACACCCGCCGCACCCTGCCGGCCGCGGCCCGCCACGGGTGTCCACCGAACGGCTCCGCGGCCGGGCGGCTGAGCGGTCCCTCGCTCAGAACTGCGCCGTCAGCGTGACGCCGTAGTACCGGTGCGCATCACGCGCCGGCTGACCGATCACGGCCGGTCCACCCCAGGGTCCGGTCCAGAAGTCCTCGACGTCCACGTAGTACTGCCGGTTGGTGACATTGTCGGCGAACACCCTGACCGAATAACGTCCATCGGCGCTGGTGGCGCCCCCGCCGAGGTTGAGGATGCCGAAGGCATGCTGCACCGCCCACGGATTCTGATCCAGCAGCATCTGCGCGGATGAGCGATAGCTGTAGTCACCGTTGACATCGAACGTCCAGCCGGCGAGCCGCAGCGGCAGCCGCTGATCCAGCGACAGTATCGCCTTGAACTTTGGCGAATTCGGCATCGTCTTGCCATCGAGGTTCTGCACGCCCTGCGTCACCGTCACGCCGGTCTGAGGATTGGTGATGGTCTCGGAGTAGCAGCCCTGCGCGGCCGACTGCACGATCCCTCCCGGCTGACCCCAGCAGGGCGCATTGGGATAGTCCTTGAAGGTCGCGTCGATATACGCCGCATCGAACCGCACGTTCGTGCTGCGGGTCGGCAGCCAGCGGGTATCGAGTTCCACGCCATGGGTCTGCGCCTTTCCCGCCGACTCGAGGATCAGCGGCGGCGTCAGCACATTGGCGACCGCCGAGAACGTCTGGATCTGGAAATTCCTGTAGAGCGTATAAAAGGCGTCCAGATTGACGATCAGCCGGTGATGAAAGTACGCCCCCTTGGTGCCGATCTCGAAATTGTCGATGTGCTCCTGTCCGACCGGTTGCAGCGGCACCGCCTTGGCCGGATCGGACGGCTGCGGATACAGGACCGCCGAGGTGTTGTACACCTGTGGCGAATAGCCGCGAGAATACGTGAGGTACGCCATCGAGTCGCGAGTCAGATTCTGTCTCAGACTGATGTCCCCGACCACGGCGTTCGACGAGCTGCTGCCGGTGCTGAACAGCGGGCCGTACACCTGGTTCGGAAAGCTGACCACGTTGATGGTCTCGGTGTAGTGGTAGCTGAGGACGTCATGATTGAATCTCGCGCCCGCGATGAGTGCGGTGCCCGGCCGCAGCTGCCACTCGAGATGTCCGTACAGGTCATAGGTCTGGGTGTCGGGGATCGGCCGCACCACATACTCGGCCGGCGGCAGTCCCCGGTCGTAGAACTCGTCCACCTTCGTATCGGAGAAGAACATGCCGCCGAGGTAACTCAGGGTCCGATCGGCCGGCGAGACGATTTTCAGCTCCTCGCTGCTCTGGGTCACCGTTTCGCTCTGACTCTGCGTGTTGTAGAAGTCGCCGCCGAACGGCGGCCCGGTCGGCGTGAGGATATTCCAGTAGTAGACCGCGTCGGCGAATATGTCCTGGACCTGCCGCTGCCGCTCCCGCTGGTATGCGCTCGTCGAGCTGAGCACCGAGCCGTCGGGCAGCTGATAAGAGAGAACCATGGAGGCGTCGTTGTCCACATGCTCCGAGCCCGCCGTCGTGACCGGGCTCCGGTAGTCGAGGTTGTGCCAGCTCGGGGTGATGCCCGGCAGCGCCTCCGCCTGGCTGGCGCCGATGAGCGACGCGCCGACGGGAACGTGGATGTAGACGAAGTTGAAGCCATCGCTGCGGTCCTGCCCCTGGTGGATCATCAGGCGCAGGTCCAGCCGTCCGGTCAGCTTGACGCGCAGCTTCGCGCGGTAGCCGACGATGTCCTGGGAAGTCCTGTGATGGTACGCGAGGTTGGTGATCGGATAGTCGATCGTGGCCTTGTAGGCCGCGAGACTCGCCTCGACCCGCCGGGAAAGCGGCCCGGCGAGAAACGCATCGACCCGGTATTCGCCGTCATTGGTGGCGGTCACCGAGGCGCGGCCTGTCGGGACGGCGGACGGTCCGCGCGTCACGATGTTGATCAGTCCGGTCGCTGCGGCCCGTCCGCCGAGAGTGCCCTGCGGGCCCTTGAGAATCTCGACGCGCTTGACGTCCATGATGTCGTTTGCGTCGTAGGAGTCGGATGGCACCGGCACCCCGTCGACCTCGATGGCCACACCGGAGGTGATACCCACCGTCGCCTCGTTGGAAACACTGGACACGCCGCGGATGCCCATCGGTACGCGGCCATTGATGGTTCCATTGAGCTGCACGGACGGATCGAGCTTGTCGAGATCCGAGATGTCGCTGACGTTGTTGCGGGAAAGTTCATAGGAGCTGACGACGCTCGCCGCCACCGGAACCGTTTCCAGGTTTTCCTTGCGCTTCTCCGCGGTGATGGTGATCTCCTGCAGCTGGTCGATGCCCTGCGGGGCGATCATCGACGCGGGCGCGCCGGCGGCGCGCGCATACAGCGTCGGGAGACAGATCACCACGGATCCGATGATGGTCAATTCCGCGCCAAGCCGTCGCATAATTCCCCCTCGAAAGGCTCGTTGAGTGCGGGGAACATATCGTGCCGGGTTCTCGAGACGGAAATCGTTTCGCTGGATCCGGCGGATCGTCCGCGCTGATGCGTCAGGCCGCGGGGAGTCGCCCCCGGCCGGCGGTGCGCCGGCCGGATCCACACCGGTTGCCGCGTGCTTGGCTGTTAGCGCTGCCCCAGCAGCGCGTCGATGCTCCACACGCCGCCACCGGCGAAGACCAGATAAAAGAAGATGAAGCAGTACAGCACGGCCGGTTCGCCCATGTTGAGCACCGGATAGAAGCTGTGCGGCGCATGCACCATGAAGTACGCAACCGCCATTTCACCGGAGAGCAGGAACGCGACCAGGCGGGTGAACAACCCCACGGCCAGCAGCCCGCCGCCGAGCAGCTCGAGAACCCCGGCCACGATCAGCAGCGGCGGCAGACCGCCCGGCGGCGCGGGAAAGGGCGCCGGGAAATGCAGCAGCTTCATCGCGCCGTGCTCCATGAACAACAGTGCGGTCACGATCCGCAGCACACTGAGAACTCTTGGCGACCACGCATTCAGCTGACCCACAGTGCCTCCACCGTATCATGGGGCCTCCATTCCAGAGGCCCAATACAATCAACGACTCTCGCGCTCGCGGCAGCGCCCTGGCCGCCCGGGAAATCTGACAAATGTTATATTACCGCGGTCGCACCCCAGCGCGAAAATCATTTCGGGCGATCCCCCGCATCGCCTGGGGCGATGCGACAGCGGGACGCAGCGCGGGGCATTTGCGCGCGCGATCGGGTGGATCAGCGCAAACCATTGGAGGGCGTCGCCCGCGGGCCTTATCGTGGCGCGCATCCGCCACAGCACCCGGATCGGCGGGAAAGGACCTCATGGCCTTCGCGCTCGGGTCGTTTTCGGCCGCAGGCTGCCCGCCGTTTCCCGCAATCATCGTCGACGGCCGTGTGGTCTCGCTGCACGCCGCATCGGGCCGGGCGCTCGGTGGAACGCGCTCGATGCACGCGCTGCTCGAAAGTTGGGAGCACGACCGGCCGCTCATCGAGGAAGTCGCCGAGGCGCTGGCTCATGCGCGTACGCCGGAACCCGACGCCTGCGCCCTGAGCGTCGAGGCGCTCTCGGTGCGCGCGCCGGCACCGGCTCCACGGCATATCTACTGCACCGACGCCAACTACGGCAATCAGGTCGCGTCGCCGGCCGGCACGCCGTATTTCTTCCTGAAGGCGCAATCGAGCGTCACCGGCCCCTATGATCCGATCCGGCTGCCCGCCGATGCGACCGAGCCTGCCTGGGAGCTGCAGCTCGCGGTCGTCATCGGACGGGCGGCGCGCCACGTCAGCCGTGAGCAGGCCGTGGAGCACGTGGCTGGCTACACCGTTGCCAACGACATCACCCGGCGCGAGCTGCTGAATCGAGGCGTCAACGATGGCCGCGCGATGGGCCTGAACTGGCTTCTCGCCAAGTGCTCGCCGACCTTCCTGCCACTCGGTCCGTATCTGGTGCCGGCGGGATGCATCGGAGATCCGCAGGACCTGCGCATGCGGGTCAGCCTGAACGACGAGGTGGTGCAGGAGGAAAGCACTGCCGGGATGCTCTTCGGCGTGTCACGGTTGATCGAGCATCTCTCCACGGTCGTCCTGCTGCAGCCGGGAGACCTGATCCTCACCGGATCGGGGCCCGGCGGTGGTGCGCATTCCGGCGCTTCCTGCGTCCGGGCGATGTGCTCGAGGGCACGATCTTCGGGCTCGGCACGCAGCACAACCGCTGTGTCGAAGAACGACGGTGAGGGCGAACCGATCAGCCGCGACTCAGTGGCGCGCGGCGTCGACGCCGCCCGCGACGTCTTTCAGGATGCCGCACAACCATGCCCGGCCGGGGTCCTTGTCGAAGTACCGGTGCCATTGCACTGATTCGACCAGCGTCGGCATCTCAAAGGGACAGGGCAGAACGCGCAGCGGCAGGTGGCGGCAGTAGAACTCCGCAAGCCGCCGATGCACCGTGGCAATGCGCTGTGTACCGACCACGTACTGCGGCACGGCGCTGAAACTGATCGTACTGACCTCGGTCCGGCGCTTGACGCCGAGGCGGCTGAGGAACCACTCGTCCACCACCAGCGAGCGCCCCCTGGCAAGCTGCACGCACACGTGCCCGAGGCGCAGATACTCCTCCGCAGACAGGGTGTCCCCGATGGTTTCGTGGCCCGTCCAGACCACGCAGGCGTAGCCGTCGGTAAACAGGGGTTCGTGAGGATGGCCCATGGCGAGGTGGTCGCTGGGCATGATGAGCAGATCGATATCGCCCCGCTCCAGGGCCTCGCTCGGGGTGGGCTGCTCGTTGGAAACGATCTCGAAGCCGATGTGCGGCGCGAGGGACTCCACCCGCTTGACCACCTCGGTCATGAGCACGGTCGACACGTAATCGGACATCATGAGGGAGAAGCGACGCGAGGACGTTGCCGGATCGAAGGCCGGCCGGGCATTGATCGTCGCCTTGATCTGCAGCAGGATCGAGCGCACCGGCTCTGCGATGCTCTCGGCGAGCGGTGTCGGCACCATCCTGCGGCCGACCTGCACCAGCAGCTCGTCCTCGAAATACTCGCGCAGCCGGGCCAGTGAGCCGCTCATTGCCGGTTGGGTCACGTGCAGCGCACGGCCCGCTTCGGTGATGTTCCGCTCAGTCAGCAGCGCATCGAGCGCCACCAGGAGATTCAGATCGAGCTGTTGAAAGTGCATGCGCCAGACCCCCGATACCCTGCCCCGGCGCCGCGCGTGGCGGGCGTCCCCGGGAGTTGTCCGTCTGCGCACGTGCCGCTGCGGCCCGCCAGACGCGGCAGTCGCGCGCATGGGCGGACGCACAACATAACCTTGCGCAGCAGGCAGCCCGATGATCGGCTTTAGAGTAGCACACACCTAGAGCGCCGCGTCGTCAGCCCACCCTGCCGTCCCGGCAGCCCCGGCCTGCCGCGCGGAACCGGCGCCTCGCGGGCGTTGGGGAAGACCCAGGATGCCGCGCGAGGCGGCCGGCCGGGAATCACTGCCGGCGATCCGCGGCATCCGCGTAAACCATGCAGGGGCTCGGACGCAGGGAGTAGAGTTTCCCGGTCATCGGGCCCATCAGGACACCCAAACCATGCCGCGCATCCGACTGCTCCTCGCCTCCTGTCTGCTGGCCTGCGCCACCGCCACCGCCGCCGCCCAGCCGCCGCCCCAGGCGGCGCCCCCTTACGGGCCGCCGATCACCCTCGCGCAAGCGAAACAGATCGCGCACGCCGCCGCGCAGGCCGCCCGTCGTGCCGGGGCCACCGGGGATGTGATCGCGATCGTGCAGCCGGACGGCTCGCTCGTGTACTTCGAGAAATTCGACGCCGCAACCTATGCGTCCATCGAGTTCGCACAGGCCAAGGCGCGCACCGCGGCCGTGCTGCGCATGCCCTCCGGGCCGGGGCCCAACAA
>JAJYTX010000107.1 GCA_021792815.1 Pseudomonadota bacterium | reverse complement strand
GGAGTCGAGGGTCTGCCCGTCGCCGAGCAGCTCTGGCGCATGCTCCAGTACTCGAACAACTACATTGCCGATGTGCTGACTCTGGATATGGGCTCGCAACCCGGCCGCCCCGATACGCTGGTTTCCGCCAGCCAGCGGCTGTCGGACTTCATGGTGAGGGTGCAGCGCTCCGATCCGCCGGCGGTCAGCGCGCCACCGCTGTACAGCGGCAGCGGCCTCAGCACGGACAACCGGCTTTCGGCCAACGACCTGGCGAACCTGCTGAGCTACGAGTACCACGACGCCCGACATTTCCCCGCGTTCTACGGTGGGCTGGTGGTGCCGCGTGATGCGCCGTTCGCGTTTCTGCGCCAGGGTGATGCCGCGTGGCTCGACCGGGTGGCGATCAAGACCGGGACGCTCGACGACCCGAGGTCGGTGTGCGGCATCGCCGGTTACCTGCGCAAACGCGATGGCGGCTGGATCGCCTTTGCCGCCATCGTCAACGGCGGTCCGCGGTTCCAACATGTGCCGCTGTACGAAGCGATCGGCGCGGAGCGGCACGACATCGAGGCGCTGGCGCGACGGTACTGAGCGGCGTTGTCTGGCGCCCTGCGCCGTGGCACGCCGGATCGCCAGGCCGGAAGGACACGGCACGGCGGCAGGCACGGTCGAGGCCTCGAGAGCGATCGCGAGTGATCGCGAGTGATCGGAGGGCAGGTTGTCGCGACTCGTCCCACGACAGGAACCATCGAAGGCCGATCACTGGGGCGAGCGCATGCCGCGCACCGTTGGCTTGCGCAGCGCGGTGGCCGTGGTGGTGGGCGTGACGGTCGGCAGCGGCATTTTCCGCGTGCCCGCCACGGTGGCGGGATTTCTGCCTTCGCCCGGCCCGGCGATGCTGTGCTGGCTGATCGGCGGGCTGGTGGCGCTGGCGGGCGCGCTGTCGGTCGCGGAGCTGGCGGCGGCACTGCCCCGCTCGGGCGGAATGTTCGCCTACCTGCTGGAAGCGTACGGAAGTCTGCCGGCGTTCCTGTTCGGCTGGACGGAGCTGACGGTCATCCGCGCCTCGGCTCTCGGCGCCACGTCGATGATCTTCGCCGAGTATCTGGGCTATTTCGTTCCGCTCCGTTCTACGCAGGTGCATCAGGTCGCCGCCCTCGCCATCCTGGCGGTCGGTACCCTCAACTACATCGGCGTGCGCCGGGCAGTCGCGGTTCTCGCGCCGGCGAGCGCCGCCAAGTACGCCGCTCTGCTGGCGCTCGGTCTGCTGGCCTTCACCGCCGTGTCGGGCGGATCGGCGCAGCACCGGATCCTGTGGCAGGGTGGCGCGCAGGTTTCGGTGATGGCCACCGCGCTCGTGCCGATCATGTGGACATACGATGGCTGGGCCGATGTGTCCTTCATGGGCGGCGAGATCGCCCGGCCGCAGCGCACCTTGCCGCTGGCTCTGATCCTCGGCACCGGCTGCGTCATGCTGGTGTACCTGGTGGTCAACCTCGGGCTCTGGTACGCGCTGCCGGCCGCCGGGATCGCGCGCGCGCCGCTGGTCGCGACCGCCGCGGCGACGCGCATCCCGTTGCTCGGCGGTGCCGGAGCCGCGGTCATCACCGCCGTGGTGCTGCTCTCGACGCTGAGCGGCCTGCATGCCTCCCTGATGACCGGTTCGCGCGTGCTGTTCGCCATGGGCGATCGCGGGCTGTTGTTCCGAACCGTGGGCAAGGTCTCGCCCCGGTTCCAGAGTCCCTCGGTCGCCATCTGGCTGTCGACGGGGCTGGGGGCGGCCTACGTGCTGCAAAGTGGTTTTGCGCAGCTCGCCGACCGTTTCGTGCTCGGGCTCTGGCCGTTCTATGTGCTCACCGTCGCAGGGGTGTATGTGCTGCGGCGCAAGCGGCCGGATCTGTCCCGGCCCTACCGGACCTGGGGCTACCCGCTGGTGCCGGCGCTGTTTGTGCTCGCGTCGATCGGCATGCTCGGCAACTCCCTGGTCACCGACCCGAAAGATACCGGCATCACGGTGCTCGTCATCGTGACCGGAGTGCCGGTCTTTCGCCTGTGGAGGGCGTTCACGGCCCGCTCGGCGGCAGCGGGGTGATCTCGCGCTGGCCGGGCTCCTCGTCGAGCTTGTCGCCGAGCAGACGACGTACGCTCACGTAGCACAGCGGGATCAGCAGAACACCGAGCACCACGGCGGTGAGCATGCCGCCGACGACACAGGTGCCAATGTCATGACGCGCATTCGCGCCGGCGCCGGTGGAAACCACCAGCGGAAACACGCCCAGGATGAAGGCGAAGGACGTCATGATGATCGGACGGAACCGCAGCCGCGCAGCCTCGAGCACCGCCTTGTGCAGACTGAGACCATTGCGCTGGCCGGTGACCGCGAATTCCACGATCAGGATGGCGTTCTTGGCGGTCAGACCGATGATGGTCACCAGGCCGATCTTGAAGAACACGTCGTCCGTCAGCCCGCGCAGGCTGGTCGCGATGGCGCTGCCGATGATCCCGATTGGCACCGCGAGCAGCACCGAGGCCGGAATGCTCCAGCTCTCATAGAGCGCGGCGAGCGCCAGGTACACCACCAGAATCGACAGGGTGAAGAGCATGGGCGCCTGGGCGCGGGAACTGATCTCCTGCAGCGATTGGCCCGCCCAGTCATAGCCGAATCCATGCGGCAGGTAGCGGCTGACGAGCCGCTGCATCGCGCTCATCGCCTGTCCGGAGCTGTAACCGGGGGCCGCCGAGCCGACGATCTCCACCGCCGGATACGCATCGTACCCGGTCAGCTCCGGCGCGGCCGTTTTCCACCGGGCGTGCACGAAGTCCGACAGCGGCACCATCGCGGCGCCCGCACCGCCGGCGCCGCCTGTGGCACCCACATAGAACTGCTGCAGATTCTCGGGGCTCATCCGGTACGGCGCCGCGGCCTGCACCAGCACCTGTTCCACGCGGCCGTCGTAGATGAACTGGTTGGCAAACACCGGGGCGAGCATCAGCTGCAGCGATTGGTAAGCCTGCTCGGGCGAGACGCCCATCGACTCCGCCTGGACACGATCGACGTGCAGCATCAGCTCGGGCTGAGGCGCGAGGCCGTTCACGCGCACATTGTAGAGCGCGGGGTCGTGGGTTGCCTTCGCGAGCAGCGTATGGACCGCGGAGTTGAGCGCCGCGCGCCCGAGTCCCGCGCGGTCTTCCAGGTAGAAGTCGAACCCGCCGAACTGACCCAGTCCCATGATCGTCGGCTTGTTGAGCACGAAGATGCGCGCATCGTGGATCCGCTGATGAACCGTCCGGTTCGCCCAGCGGATGAACTGGGAGGCCGTCTGGCGACGCTGGCCCCACGGAACGAGGTGAATGTAGGCCCGGCCGGCGCTCTCGGCATTGCCGGAGAAACTGCTGCCGGAAATCTGGAAAACATCGTGCACGGCCGGATCTTTGATCAGGATCCGGTAGAAGTGGTGCAACACCGCCTCGGTACGCTGCAGGGACGCCCCCGGGGGCAGTTCGACGTTTGCGAGGACGTCGCTCTGGTCCTCCTCGGGTACGAAGCTGCCGGGCAGTCGGGCGAGCAGGAACATCCCGAGCGCCACGACCACCGCGAAGCCCGTCATCCACCGGGGCAGGTGCGCGACGGATTCGAATACCCGACGCACGTAAGCCCCGCGCGTGCTCTCGAAGGCGCGGTTGAACGCCCGGAAGATCACGTTCGCCTTCAGGTGTTCCGGGCGCATCAGCGAGGCACACAGCGCCGGTGAGAACGACATCGCCAGCACGGCCGAGAACACCATCGAGATCGAGAGGGTGAGCGCAAACTGGCGGTAGATCACCCCGGTGCTGCCGGTCTGCAGGGCGCTCGGGATGAACACCGCGGCGAGCACCAGCGTGATCGCCACGATGGCGCCGGTGATCTGGTGCATGGCCTTGCGCGCGGCCTCCTTGGCTGGCAGATGCTCCTCGCGCATGATGCGCTCGACGGCCTCGACGACCACGATGGCGTCATCGACCAGAATGCCGATGGCGAGCACCATGGCGAACAGGGTGAGCTGGTTGATCGAGTAACCTAGGGCGTACATGCCGATCAGCGCGCCGGCGAGCGCCGTCGGGACGACCAGCATCGGGATCAGGGTCGTGCGGAAGCTCTGCAGGAACACCAGCATGACGATGAAGACGAGCACGAACGCCTCGGCGATCGTGATCAGTACGTCCTTGATCGACGCCTTGATGAAGATGGTGGAGTCGACCGGCGCGAACCAGCTGACCCCCGGCGGGAAGGTCTTCTGCAGCTGGCGCATCCGCGCCTTGACCCGCTTCATCACCTGCAGGCTGTTGGCGTCCGGCAGCAACTGAATGCCGAAGGCCGCCACCGGGGTCCTGTTCACCGTGGCTACGAACCCGTAGTCCTGCAGGCCGAGCTGCACCTGGGCCACGTTCCTCAAGTGCACCGAGGTGCCGTCGGGATTGGTCCGCAGCAGGATGTCGCCGAATTGCCGGGGCGAATCGAACCATCCCTGGGTCGAGACCGTGGCCATGCTCTGCTGGCCCGGCACGGCGGGCGCCGCGCCGATCGATCCGGCGGCGACCTGGATGTTCTGCCCCTGGATCGCCTGCAGCACCGTCGCGGCGGACAGGTTGTAGGCGTGCAGCTCGTTCGGATTCAGCCAGATCCGCATGGCGTAGTCGGAGCCGAACAGGGTCGCCGAGCCGACACCCCGGATGCGCTCGATCTGATCGAGAATGTGGGCGGCGACCCAGTGATTGAGCGCTGCCCTGTCCGGCCCTCCCGGACCGGAGCGCAGCGCGATCGCCCCGAGGAATCCGGCGCTCGACTGGTTGACCTGGATTCCCTGCTGGGTCACTTCGGTGGGCAGCAGAGGTTCGGCGAGGGACACCCGGTTCTGCGTCTGCACCTGGGCGATCGCCGGGTTGGTCCCGGTCGCGAAGGTGAGGGTGATCTGCGACTGTCCGTAGCTCGATTGCGAGGTGAAATACAGCAGATTGTCGATGCCGGTCAGATCCTGCTCGATGATCCGGGTGACCGTCGACTCGACGGTGCTCGCGTTCGCACCCGGGTAGTGCGCGGTAATGGTCACCTGGGGCGGGGCGACCACCGGGTAGGAATCCGTGGGCAGACGGCTCAGCGCGATGCCGCCGCCGAGCAGGATCAGCAGAGCGATGACCCAGGCGAAGACCGGGCGATCGATGAAAAATTGCGGCACGCGCGGCTCCTAACGGCCCACCGCGGAGGTGCCCTGAGCGGCCTGCGGGGAGACTTTGCCGCCGGGCCGCGCGCTTTGGATTCCGGAGACGATGACTCGCTCGCCGTTGAAGAGGCCGCGCGAGATGATCCAGTCATCCCCGCTCGTGCCCTCCGTGTGCACGTTCTTCTTGACGACCGTGTCCCCGGGAGAGACCGTCAGGACGTACGGGTCGCCGGCCGCATTGCGCTGCAGCGCCGCCTGCGGCACCAGAAAGGCGCGGTTCGCGGTGCCGACGGAGAGGCGCACATCGACGAACATTCCCGGCAGCAGCCGGTGATCGGCGTTGGGCAGGAGGCCGCGCAGGGCGATCGTGCCGGTGGCCGGATCGACGGTGGCGGCGCGGAAATCGAGCGTGCCGGGTTGGCCGTAGGGTTGGCCGCTCGGCAGCGTCAAACGCACCTCGGCGTGCGGGCCTGCGGGCGTGATCAGGCCGGACTCGACGTCCGCCGTGAGCTGCTCCTGCTGGGCGGCCGGTTCGTCGAAGTTGACATAAATGGGATTGATCTGGTCGACCGTGGCGAGCAGTGTCGCGGTGCCCTGGCCGACCAGCGCCCCCTCGGTGACCTGCTGTTCCCCGGCAATGCCGGCGATCGGCGAGGTCACATCGGTGTAACCGAGATTGATGCGCGCCATCTCGACATTGGCGTTGGCCTGCTTGACGGCGGCGGCCGTGGAGCGCTCGGCCGCTTCGTCGGTGTCGAGCTGCGCCTCCGAGACGAGGTGGCTGCCGATGAGCGCGCGGTCACGCTGGGCGGTCACGTGCGCGTTGGTCGCGTTGGCCTTCGCCTGGGCCAGCGCCGCAAGCGCCGCGTCGAGCGCCGCCTGGTAAGGCGCGGGGTCGATCTCGAACAACGGCTGGCCGGCTTTGACTTTAGTGCCTTCCCGGTACCACCGCTTGAGAAGCACCCCAGGCACCCGGGCGAGCACGTTGGCCTCGCGGTACGCCGACAGGCGTCCCGTGAACTCGCGCACCAGCGGAAGCTGTTGCGGATGCACGGTCATCACGGTCACCCGTGGAGGGACGGCCGCCGTCCTCGGCGCACGCGAGCCGCAGCCCGCCAGCAGCACCGCCGCCGCCAGCAGCACAGCGAGTCTCATCCGATGGTCAGGGGCTCGGGTCTGAAATCTTGACATTTCTTGACAAACACGGCGGAACAGGTGAGTAATAGCCAGGGGGTAAATCGCTGCCATGACAGTAGTCTGCAAGGCAGCAATCGCCGCAGCAGCCATCTTAACGGCAGGACCGTACAGAAGCCACTCCATGCTCGATAAGCCGAAAGTCTTGCGCGACGACTCCCGCCCCGCGGCGAGGCACGGATCGAAGCTGCGGCGCACGACCGGGCCGAACCCGCCGCCGCAAGAGCTCGGGGTGCGCACGCTCCTCACCCGGGCGAGGGGCTCGGTGCTCTCGAGCCTCGATACGGAGCTCGAGCGTTACGGCGTGACGGGCGCGCAGTTCGAAGTGCTGAAGAATCTGTACCGCAACACCGTCGAGACGGGCGCCAGCCTGTGCCGGGCCCTGCACTATGACACCGGCTCGATGACGCGCATGCTCGACCGGCTGCAGGGCAAGGGGCTGGTGCGCCGCGAACGCGATGCCCGGGACCGGCGTGTCGTGCTGCTGCGCCTGACCGAAGCCGGGGAGCGTCTGCTGCCGCGGATCCGACCCGCGGCGCGGCGCGCTCTGCGCCGGCACCTGGCCGGCTTGGCGCCCCGGGAAATCGAGCGCCTGAAGGATTATCTCGGTCGGATCATCGGCAGCGGCCGGTGTCAGAACGGCGGGCCGGCGCCGGCGGACGTCGCTCCGGCAAGATCAAAAGTCCGAGGCGCACGCTGAGGCGCGCCGGTCCGCCTGGGCGCAGCGAGCGGACCCCGGGGATCGCTTCCGGCGCGGCTCGGGGTCGCCACGGGGAGCCGGCCGCCCCGACCAAAAACCGTGTCAGGCGATCAGGGCCTGCGGATCCTGGCCGGTGTCGCGTTGCGCGCGCCGCCGTTCCTGGTCGGTCAGGTGACGCTTGCGGATGCGGATCGAGGCGGGCGTCACTTCGACCAGTTCGTCATCCGCGATGAACTCCACCGCGTATTCCAGCGTCAGCGCAATCGGCGGCGTCAGCAGGATGGCGTCGTCCTTGCCGGCGGCGCGAATGTTGGTCAGCTTCTTGGTCTTGATGGGGTTCACCACCAGATCGTTGTCGCGGCTGTGGATGCCGATGATCATGCCCTGGTAGAGCTTCTCGCCCGGGGCGACGAACAGCCGGCCGCGCTCCTGCAGATTGAACAGCGCATAGGCGACCGCCTCGCCCTGCTCATTGCTCACCAACACGCCGTTGCGCCGGTCCGGAATCTCGCCCTTGACGGCCGCGAAGCCGTCGAAGATGTGGCTCATCAGGCCGGTGCCGC
>JAJYTX010000106.1 GCA_021792815.1 Pseudomonadota bacterium | reverse complement strand
CCCGCGTACGCGGTGGTGCTGGTGACCGATCGCAACGGCGGCGGCCTGCGCACGAGCGCCGATCAGGTCCACATTCCGGATACCTCCATGACCTTCCGGCCCTGGGTGACGGTGGTCAGGGCGGGAACGCCCGTCGTCTTCACCAACGATGACATGGATCCGCATGTGGTTGCCGCCGCCACCGCACCGATGATCATGCCGGGGCCCGGAGACGTTCTGCTGAGGAAACGCATGCCCGCATTCGCAACGCTGGCGCTGGCTGCCGACGGCGGCTCGGCCCGCCTCACCCTGAGGCAGCCGGGTCTGTACCACTACTTCTGTCCGGTGCATGCGGCCTACAGCCCCGCGGCGCATACGTTCCGTCCATTGAAGAGCTTCGGTGGCTATCCCTTCGTCATGGACGGGGTGATCGTGGTGCTGCCGCGGACGGCGCGCTAGCGCTCCCCGGGGGCCACGCCATGGATGCCGCGGCCGGCGATCGGGGCGCGGCGCAGCGGTGTTCGGAACAGCATCCCTCAGCCGGGGATCTTCAGCAGCCGTGCCCGTTCACGCTCGAGGCGCGCCGCGTGGGCACGGACGCCGAGCAGGTCGCGGGTGCTGACCAGGCCGACGAGTTTGCCGGTGGTGCGCGCGACGATCGGCAGGCGGCCGACATTGGCCGCGACCATCCGGTCGGCGAGCTCGCCCACCGGTTCGTCCGGATAGCCGACCGGCACTTCGGCGGCGCCGAGACGCTCGCCCAACGTCTCACCGTGCTGCCCGCCCTGGCGCGCCCAGCGCAGCACATCGGAGCGCGAGACCATGCCGACGACGCGTCCGTCATCGTCGAGTACCGGATAGCTCCTGTGGCGTTTCACGCCCGGTTCCACATCGAAAAATTTCAAAGTTTCCGGCATCGAAAGGCTCGCGGGGAGGGTGTGCACGGGGTGCGCCATGATCTCGCTCACGCGCATCACCTCGAATGGATCGACGGCGTACTCGTAGATCAGATGACGTCCGCGACGCGCCAGGCGCTCGGTCAGGATGGAACGGCGCATCACAAGCACGGTCACGGCGAACGAGGTCGCGCAGGCGATGATCACCGCCGGCATCACCCGCAGGTCTCCGGTGAGCTCGACGGCGAACACCGTCGCCGTCAGCGGGCAGCGCAGTGTCCCGCCCAGCACGGCCGCCATCGACAGCAGCGCCCAGAAGCCGGCGCCGCCGAGCGGCAGGAGGTGAGCCTCCATGACGCCGACCGCTCCGCCCATGATCAGCAGCGGCGCCAGAGTGCCGCCTGAGGTGCCCGAGGCAAGGGCGACGACCCAGATGATCGCTTTGACCAGGAACAGCGTCACGGCGGCATGCAGCACTACGGTGCCATTGATCAGGGCCTGGATGTTGTCGTAACCGACGCCGAGCGCGGCCGGATCCATCAGACCGCCGATTCCCACCACGACGCCGCCGAGTGCCGGCCACCACATCCAGTGGAGGGGCAGCTTTTCGAACCGCTCCTCGAACCAATAGAGCGCCCCGGTCGTGAGCGCCGATTGCAGGCCCGAGAGCACGCCGGCGCCGGCGCACAGCGCGAGGCCCCACCAGGGCAGAGCCGGGATGCCGGTATGGGGGAAAAGCGGCCAGGCCCCGACCAGCCATGGCCGCCAGGCGATCGCCACGATGCTCGAGATCACCACGGGCACGAAGCTGCGCGGCTTCCATTCGAAGAGCATCACTTCGATGGCGAGCAGCACGGCCGCCACCGGTGTGCCGAATATCCCGGTCATGCCGGCAGCCGCTCCGGCTGCCAGCAGTGTCTTGCGCTCGGCGGCACTCAGGTCGAAGCACTGTGCGAACAGCGAGCCGAGCGCGCCGCCGGTCATGATGATCGGCCCTTCGGCGCCGAACGGCCCCCCGGTGCCGATCGCGATCGCCGAGGACAGCGGCTTCAGCACGGCCACCTTGGGCTCGATGCGGCTCTGGCTGACCAGGATCGCCTCGAGTGCCTCGGGAATACCGTGTCCACGGATCTTCTCCGAGCCATAGCGGCCGATCCAGCCCACGATGAGGCCGCCAGCGATCGGGATGAGTATCGAGCCGGGACCGAGCCGGGCGTGGCTGAGATACGTCGTGGCGCTCGAGAGCACGTGGAAATAGGCGAGATTCGTGATCAGCGCGATCAGCCTCAGCAGTGCCCAGGCGGCGAATGCGCCGAAGCTGCCGGTGACGAGCGCCAGTGCGGACAGCGCCAGCAGGCGCCGGTCGGCGCTGAAATCACGCAACGTATCGTGGGTACCGAGGCTCGAGGCGTCCGTCTTCATGAATCAGCGATGCGGTGGCGGCACGGGTCGCACATGACCTAAATATATCGCAACACGATAGTAAGCTCCAGGCGCGCTGCGATATTCCGCGTCGCTCCGATACCCTGCGCACCGCCGCTTCATGGTCCGGATGGTGCATCGCCCGGGCGGTGGCCCGCCGGCCCGACACTGAAGCCTCCCCGATCCGGCTCCCGGATCGGGCCGTGGGCGGCGCCGGGCGAGCGGCGCGAGGGGATGCTGCGCCTCGAAACCCGCCGCATCGGCATGGCGAAGCTCGTATGAGCGGGCGCAGCGCGGTAAAATCAGCCGGCGGTATGGCCGGCGCGGCCGCGCCGGTCGAGCATTGAGGAGGATTCGTGCAATGGACCACCAGGCCAGAAAGACTGCCGCTCTCGATACGCCCTCTGGACTTGCGCCGGAGGCGACCCGCGACATCCCGCCGGCGCTCACGACGCTGCTCGCCGACGTGTTCGCACTGTATGTCAAGACCAAGAATTTCCACTGGCACCTCTCCGGTCCGCATTTTCGGGACTATCACCTGCTGCTCGACGAGCAGGCGACGCAGATCCACGCGATCGCCGACCCGATCGCCGAACGGGCGCGCAAACTCGGCGGCACCACTCTGCGCTCGATCGGACATGTCGCGAAGCTGCAGCGGTTGCGCGACAACGATGCTGCGTTCGTCACGCCGCGCGACATGTTGGCCGAGCTGCGCGAGGACAACAAACAGCTCGCCGCCTCGATGCGTCAGCTCCATGGTCTGTGCGATGAGCACGGAGACGTCGCCACGGCCAGTCTGCTCGAAGTGTGGATCGACGAGGCCGAGCAGCGCACCTGGTTTCTCTACGAGGCGACACGCCACGCGGAGTAGGCGCCGGCCCTGCCGTTCAGGGTGGCGGCTCGCCGCAGAGGAACGGTCCGCAGGCGCGGGCGGGCGCCGGCGGTGCTTCGATCAGTGGTACGCGGACGATGGCGGAGGGTGTGAATGTCGCATGACCTGATGCCTGCGGTCTTCCTCGGCCACGGCTCTCCGCTCAACGCGCTGGCGAGCAACGCCTACACGGAGGCATGGAAGCGTATCGGCCGCCAGGTGCCGCGGCCGGCGGCCGTGCTGTCGATCTCCGCTCACTGGTACGTGCCCTCGACCCGGGTCACCCTCGACGCCCTCCCGAGGACGATCCATGATTTCTCGGGGTTCCCTGACGAGCTGTTCCGGTTCCGGTACCCGGCGCCCGGGGACCCGGCATTGGCGCGGCGGGTGGCTCGATTGCTCGCGCCGCTCGATGTCGGGCTGGATGGTGAGTGGGGACTCGATCACGGCACCTGGGGGGTGCTCACGCACCTGTATCCCGAGGCGGACGTGCCGGTGGTGCAGCTGAGCATCGATGCAACGCGACCGCCGGCGTTTCATCATGAGCTCGGCCAGCGGCTCGCGCCGCTGCGCACCGAGGGCGTGCTGCTCGTCGGCAGTGGCAACGTCGTGCACAATCTGCGCGCCTACGCCTGGGACGGACGGACGCGCGAACCCTACGATTGGGCCGTTCGGTTCGAGAACGAGGTGCGACAGAGGGCGCTGTCCGGCGATATCGAGGCGCTGATCGATTACCGGGCTCTCGGACGTGACGCATTGTTGTCCGTTCCGACACCGGAGCACTATCTGCCGCTGTTGTACGTGCTGGGCGCGAGGCAGCCCGGAGAGCCGCTGCGCTTCCCGGTCGAGGGCCTCGAGGGCGGCTCGGTCTCCATGCTGGCCGTACAGACCGGAGGATAGGGACGCGCACGACGTGTGCAGGGCGGCACCCGTCACCGTGTGTTGAGCGTCGGACGCCGCGCGGGGATCCGGAGGACACACCAGGAACGGCAGGCGCGCCGCAGCGGCTGGTGCAATCGCCGCTGAGACGGCCGTCATCCGTCCTGTCCGCGGGCCCGATCGATGATCAGGCCGGCGGACAGGACTCTGCGGGAGCGGATCGCCGCTGCGCCGGGGATTCGCGACCGGCCACGCCGGCCGATTCAGCCGTCGAAGCCGAAATGCCGGCGCAGCCGCTCGACCCACTGCAGCTGGAAGTCGATCATGGTGGGCCGGGGCTGCTGCGGCTCGAAGACGGCGAGGAACGGATCCTCGATGCGGGTGCGTACGCCGCTCAACGCCTCGACGATTGCGAGGCCGGCGTACGGGGTGTACGCCTCGGCATATCCACCTTCGTGGCACACCGCGAGCCGTCCGGCGCACAGGCGCCGGGCCGCATCGAGCACCACCTGGGTCATCTCCCGGAAGGTCTCGGAATGCAGCAGCTGTCGCGCCAGCGGATCGACCGCGTTCGCATCGAGCCCGCTCGCGACCACGATGATCTCGGGACGGAAGCGCTCGAGCGCCGGCACGACGATCGAGCGGACGGCGGCGAGGTAGGTCTCATGGCCGCTGCCGGCCGGCAGCGGGATGTTGATGTTGGCGCCCAGGCCGGCGCCTTCGCCGCGTTCGTCCTCGCCGCTGTACCCGGGCGGAAAGCAGCGATCCTGGTGCAGGGAGATGCTGAGCACATCGCCGCGGCCGTAATAGATGTGCTGCGTGCCGTTGCCATGGTGCACATCCCAGTCCACGACGGCGATCCGCTGCACGCCGTATTTCGCCTTCAGGGCTTCGATGGCGATCGGGATGTTGGCGAACAGGCAGAAGCCCATCGGCCGGTCCGGCAGGCAGTGGTGCCCGGCGGGACGGCACAGCGCGTAGCCGTTGCCGATCTTGCCGGTCCAGACGTCCTCGAGCAGGGTGATCGCGAGGCCCGCGGACAGCTGGGCGATTTCGAAGGCGCCTTTGCTGAACGGCGCGAAATCGCCGAGATCGCCCGGACCCTTGTCGCTGGTCTCCTTGAATTCCTTGAGGTACCGCTCCGTGTGCACTCGCCGGAGATCTTCCATCGAGGCCGGGCGCAGCTTGCTCTCCGGCAAGGTGACCAGCTGCTCGAGCAGTCCGGAAGCGGTGAGCAGCGCCAGGATGCGCCGCTTGCTCTCCGGTGTGTCGGCGCCGCTCGAGGTGGGCTGTACCCAGGCGTCCACCGGCACGAACAGCGCCTGGACACCCACGCAGTGCCAAAAGCATCGTTCCGAATAATAAAATCCCGTACCACTCATGAGTTGCGCTCCCGGTTCAAACTGCATCCGATCATCTCAGCGCCGCCGGTTACGGCACATCATGCCGTAACGCATCGTCACGTTCCTGCTCCCCAGGCGACACTGCGCGGGTGCATCGTATCGAGTTGCACGGCCGTCTTCGGGGATCTACTGCACCCGCACCGGCGGGCGGCGCTCCCGCCACGGGCGGGCGCGCTCGAGCTGGCCGGCCAGTGAGAACAGCGTGCTCTCATCGGCGAACCGGGCCGCGAACTGCACGCCGATCGGCAGCCCGTCGCGGCTCAGGTGCAGAGGCACCGACATCGCGGGCTGGCCCGAGGCGTTGAACATCGCGCAAAAGGGCGCGTAGCTCATGATCTTCCTGCCCCACTGGGTGGCATCGAGACCTTTCTCGTTGGCATTGAGCACTCCGAGCCGCGCGGTGGGTCGCGTCAGAATCGGCGAGAGCCACAGGTCGCAGCGCGTGAAGAACTCGCCGAGCCTGCGGCTGACGGCATTGACGGTGCCGAACGCCAGGGTGAGATCCGTGGCGCTCATGCGCGCACTGTGGCTGAGCATCGCCCAGGTCGTGGCCTCGACATCCTCGGCCGTCACCTCACGGCCGAGGACCGCGGCCAGTGACTTGAAGGCCGCGGCCATGAAAGGCCCGAACGCATCACGGAGCATGGCCGCGATTTCATCCACGTTGATGCTCGGGTTGGCTTCGAAGACATCGTGCCCGAGGCTTTCACAGAGCTTGGCCGCCTCGAGCACGGCCTCGCGGCACACGGGGTCGACTTCGGGTCCACCCTCGGGGGCTTTGACGGAAAAGGCGATCCGCAGCCGCCGCGGATCGCGCTGGCAGGCGCTCAGGTAGCTCGTTTCGGGAGAGGGCAGCAGGTAGCGCGCCCCGACATCGGCGCCATGAGTGGCATCGAGCATCGCGGCGCTGTCGCGTACCGTCTGCGTCAGCACGTGCTCGACTCCGAAACCGAACGCGAGATCATCGTATTCCGGGCCGGCCGGATTGCGCCCGCGGGTCGGCTTCAGGCCGAACAGCCCGCAACAGCCCGCCGGTATGCGGATCGAGCCTCCGGCGTCGTTGGCGTGGGCCATCGGCACGATGCCGGCGGCCACGGCGGCCGCGGCGCCGCCGCTCGAGCCGCCGGTGCTGTGCTCGAGGCTCCAGGGATTGCGCGTCGCGCCGTACAGCACCGGTTCGGTGGAGACATTGTCGCCGAATTCCGGAATGTTGGTGCGACCCACGGTCACCACGCCGGCCCGCTTGAAGCGCGCGCCGAGCTCGCTGTCGGTCGGCGGGGTCAATCCCTTGGTGTAACGCGAGCCGAGCTCGCTCGGCACATTGGCCATATGTGCGCCGACGTCCTTGATCAGGAACGGTACGCCGGAAAACGGCGCCTCGCGGCCCGGTTCACGCAGGGCCCGCTCGGCCTCCAGGGGCGTCAGGCCGATCACCGCGTTGAGCTTCGGATTGACCTGCTCGATGGCGAGCAGCGCCGTATCGCGCAGTTCCTCGGCGCTCACCTGGCCGGTTCTCACCAGTTCCGCGAGGCCGAGCGCGTCGTAGTTCACGTATTCAGAGAGTTTCATGCTCTTCCTTTCGACAGTGCGGCCCGAGGCCGTGCGCGTCGCGGGCCACCGCGCGGTGCCGGGGCGCACTGCGCGCGCGAACCGATGACGCACGTCTCACCATCGCCGGACCGCTCAGAAGTGGTACTGGAGCGTCACGCCCACGGTGCGCGGCATGCCCACGGTGCGCACGTACGGCACGTTGATGAAGCCATAGGCCGCCGGGTAGTAGTACTTGTTGAAGACGTTGCGGCTCCAAAGCATGACGCGCCACCTGTCGTCGATGTTGGCCAGCATCAGCCGCACGTTGCACAGGGTATAGCCGGCGGTCGCGTAGGCGACCCCGAGCGCGCTGCCGGAGGTCGGACCCTTGTAGTTGGCATCGAAATCGATGCCGGCCTTCAACGAGGTGTTGATCGGCTTCTCATAGCCGATGTGGCCGCCGAATTCCCACTTCGGCGCCTGGGCAAGCTGCTCTCCGGCGGCGTTGAAGCGCACCACCGTGGGCCAGTGACTGGCGTTCGACACCGGGTTCCACTGCAGCACCCGGGTGTCGAGCCAGGTCGCATCCACATGGGTCACGAGACCCGCGACCGGCAGCCAGGTGAGCGACGATTCGAAGCCTTCGATCCGGGACTTCGGCACGTTGG
>JAJYTX010000105.1 GCA_021792815.1 Pseudomonadota bacterium | reverse complement strand
TCCGATCTAACGTGATCGCCACGGTCGATCACATCAAGGCGCTGCTGCCCTCGATCCGCGCCAGCATCCCGAGCGGCATCGACGTGGTGGTGACCCACGATCAGACCGAGGCGATCCGCACCTCGCTGCACGATGTGGAGATCACCCTGCTGCTCGCGGTGCTCCTGGTCGTGACCGTGGTGCTGGTGATGCTGCGCAATCCGCGCGCCGCGCTCGTGCCGGCGGTCGCCGTGCCGCTCGCGCTCATCGGCACGGTCGCGATCATTTATCTCCTCGGCTTCAGCCTGAACAACTTCTCGATGATGGCGCTCACCGTGGCCACGGGCTTCGTGGTCGATGATGCCATCGTGGTGATCGAGAACATCACCCGGCACATCGAGGCCGGCGTGCCGCGCCTGCGCGCGGCGCTCGACGGGGCGCGCGAGGTCGGCTTCACGGTGCTCGCCATGAGCTCCTCCCTGGTCGCGGTGTTCGTGCCCATCATTCTCATGGGGGGGCTCGTCGGACGGGTCTTTCGCCAGTTCGCCCTGACGCTTGCGATCACCGTGGCGCTCTCGCTCGTGATCTCGCTGACCACCACCCCGATGCTGTGCGCACGGCTGCTGCGCGCCCAGCCGCGCCAGGGGCCCTTCTTCCGCGCCGTCGAGCGCGCCTTCCGTCACATGAGGGACTTCTACGACGACACCCTCGGGATGGCGATCCGCCATCCGCGGGTGGTGATGCTCGCGCTCCTTGCGGTGGTGGTGCTCAACTTTTATCTCTTCGCCATCGTGCCGAAGACCTTCTTTCCGCAGCAGAGCTCGGGCAACCTCACCGGCTTCATGGTCGCCGATCAGAGCAGCTCGTTCCTCGCCATGCAGAAGAAGCTGCGCTACGTGGTCAACATCATCAAGCGCGACCCGGCGGTCGAGCACGTGGTGGGGTTCACGGGCGGAGGATTCTTCGGGGGCAGCAACACCGCGCACATGTTCATCAGCCTGAAGCCCCTCGCCGAGCGCAAGCTCACGGACGATGGGGTCATCGCGCGCCTGAGGCGCGAGCTCTCCGGGTTCGCCGGTGCGCGCCTGTACCTGCAGACCGCCCAGAGCATCCATGCCGGCGGGCGCCAGAGCTACGCGCAATACCAGTACACGCTGCTCAGCGACAGCCTGAGCACGCTCAACACCTGGGCGCCGCGCATCGAGCACGTGCTCAAGAAAGATCCGCAGCTGCGCGATGTGAACTCCGACCGCCAGCAGGGCGGTCTTGACGTGAAGCTGCACATCGACCGGCAGATCGCCGCGCGCCTGGGACTGAACCTCTCGCAGATCGACAGCACGCTCTATGACGCCTTCGGCCAGCGCCTGGTCTCCACCCTCTACGAGGACATGAACCAGTACCACGTGGTGATGGAGGTGAACCCGAAGTTCTGGAACAGCCCCTCGACGCTGAAGGACCTGTACGTGAGCACCTCGGGCGGGGCGCTTTCCGGCACGGAATCGACCATGGGCGCGGCGAACGCCTTCCAGTTCCCCGGCGTGACCCGCACCGGCGCCGCGCAGAACTACGCGCTCAACCAGATCGCCACCACCCGCGGTGCGGCCTCCACCGCCGCCGCCGTGAGCACCCAGGCCGAGACCATGATCCCGCTCGCGGCCTTCGCCACCTACGGCCCCGGGACGACGCCGATCGCGATCAGCCATCAGGGCCCGTTCGTCGCCACCACGTTCTCCTTCAACCTGCCGGTGGGCGAGCCGCTCGGCCTCGCCACGGCGGCGATCGAGCGCACGATGGCGGATCTGCACGTGCCGGTCTCCGTGCACGGGCAGTTCGCCGGCAACGCCCAGGTGTTTCGCCAGACGGTGAGCGAGGAGCCGCTGCTCATCCTCGCTGCGCTCGCGGCGGTGTACATCGTGCTCGGGGTGCTCTATGAGAGCCTGGCGCAGCCGATCACCATCCTCTCGACACTGCCCTCGAGCGGGGTCGGAGCGGTGCTTGCGCTGCTGCTGTTCCACGAGCCGTTCAGCCTCATCGCGCTGATCGGAATCATCCTGCTGATCGGGGTGGTGCTGAAGAACGCCATCATGATGGTGGACGTGGCCCTCGTGGCGCAGCGCACGGAGCGCACCGATGCGCCCCGCGCCATCCACGAGGCGTGCCTGCTGCGCTTCCGTCCCATCATGATGACCACCATCGCGGCGATGCTCGGCGCACTGCCGCTCGCGCTCATGACCGGGCAGGGCTCGGAGATGCGCCAGCCCCTGGGCATCGCGGTGGTCGGGGGGCTCGCCATCAGCCAGATCCTCACCCTCTACACCACGCCCATCGTGTACATCTACCTCGATCGGTTCCGACTATGGTTCGCGAGAACATTCACGCGCCGCCGCCCGGCGGCGCTGCCCGCCGGGAGTCCCGCATCATGATCGCTCGAGCGCGGCCGCTCGTTGCGGCGGCAGTGTGCGCGTCCTTGAGCGCCTGCGCCGTGGGCCCGAACTACCATCGGCCGGCGCCGCCGCCCTCGCCGCTCTTCAAGGAGGCGCACGGCTGGGTGCCGGCGACCCCGGCGAAGATCGTGCCCGCTCACTGGTGGTCGGTCTATCACGATCCGGTGCTCTCGCGCCTGGAGCGTCGGGTCGCGGTGTCCAACCAGACCCTCAAGGCGGCGGTGGCAGCCTATTACGCGGCGCGGGAGGCGGCCGGCGTGACCCGCGGGACACTCTTTCCCTCGATCAACCTCGGGGGCACCCAGACGCGCAGCGGCGGCGGCGCGGCCACGCAGTTCACTTTCGGCGGGGCGCGCACGGCCAATCAGGCCGGCGCCACCGCCAGCTGGGACCTTGACCTGTGGGGCAGGTTGCGCCGCGAGCTGCAGAGCGCCAACGCCCAGGCGCAGGCGAGCGCCGCGGACGTGGCGGCCGCCCAGCTCTCGGCGCAGGCGACGCTCGCGGAGGATTATTTTCAGCTGCGCGCCGCCGAGCAGCAGCTGCGGTACCTGAAGCTGGCCGTGAAGGACGACAAGGTGTCGCTGCGCATCGCTCAGAACCGGGTCGAAGCCGGCGTGACGACGCTCGCGGACGTGTACTCGGCGCGCACCACGCTTGAGAGCACGAAGTCCCAGGAAGACACCGCCAAGCTGACACGCGCCAACCTGGAGCATGCGCTCGCGGTGCTGATGGGCGAGGCGCCCTCGCGGCTGACGCTCGCGTACGGCCGGCTTGCCGCGACGGTGCCGGTGGTGCCGGCCGGTGTGCCCTCGCGGGTGCTGCTGCGCCGCCCCGATGTGGCCGCGGCCGAGCGGGCGATGGCGAGCGCCAACGCCCAGATCGGCGTGGCCGAGGCGGCGTGGTTCCCGAGCCTGACGCTCTCCGGCTCGTATGATTTCGATTCCTCCGCGCTCTCGACCCTGATCCGCGCAAGCAACGCGGTGTGGTCCTTCGGTCCCTCGATCGCCGAGAACCTGTTCAACGGGGGGGCGACGCTCGCGCAGACGCGCGAGGCGCGGGCCCTCTACGATGAGGCGGTCGCCAATTACCGCCAGACCGTGCTCAACGCCTTCCAGCAGGTCGAGAACGACCTCGCCACGCTGCGCTACCTCCAATCCGAGTATGCCGAGGAGCAGCAGGCGGTGCAGGATGCCAAGCGGGCGGAGGCCTTGACGCTCAATCAGTACAAGGCGGGCGTGGCCGACTATGCGACCCTGCTGAGTGCCCAGACCGCGCGCCTCACCGCGGAGATCACCCTGGTCAGCTTGCAGAGCCAGCGCCTGGTGGCGAGCGTCGATCTGATCGACGCGGTGGGCGGGGGATGGCGCCACTCACAGCTGAAGCGGCGCAACGACGGCGTGCGGGAGACGCTCGCCAGCACCGTGGCGCAGGATCGGCCCTGATCCGACCCGGGCGCGCCCGGTGCGCCGGTCCGGCATGCGGCCGGCGCGGGTCGAATGCAATCCGGCCAGGGCGCCCTCGATGTTGCAGCAGCGGGTATCGGCATGGGCCGTTCACGGCTGCTCCGCTCGCGCGTGCTCGCATGACCCTCTTTTGCGCAATGCGTGGGCTGCTACGTCAAATCACACGTATCAAACAGCGTCAAAATACCTGCAGAAAAGATCCGCACACGCTTGGCAAAAGCGGGCGAATTCCCTAAATTTACAGTGTTCCCCACGCGCAGGCCGCGTGGTGTCATGTCATGCAACGGTGCGGGCGAGGGCGAGAGACATCATGCCGGTCGAAGACAGCGGACGCGATCCATCTGAGCTCAGCCAGGCGAAGGTCCTGCTGACCGCGGTCGAGAGCGGGCTCACCGAGGTCAAGAATCGGGTCACGGGTCTTGAGGCCCGGGCGGCGGGCGTCGAGCAGCGCCTGGGCGGCCTCGAGACCCGGGTGTCCGTCGTGGAGAACCGGCTGGAGAAGGTCGAGGGCCGTTTGGAGAAAGTCGAGAGCCGGTTGGAGAGGGTTGAGGGTCGGCTGAGCGGGGTGCAGACCGGTATGGCCCGGATCGAAACCGACATTTCCGCGCTCAAGCAACGCATGGGGACGGTCGAGGTGGACCTGCGCGAGCTTCGCTTCACCATCGACAAGCGGCTCGATGCGCAGGATGGCAGGCTCGATGCCAGGTTCACTGCCGTGGATGCGAAGTTCACTGCCATGGATACGAAGTTCACCCGCCTGTTCGTGTCGCTGATCGCGATCGGCGCGAGTTCATTGATCACTTTGCTCGGGACCTTACTCAAGCTGTTTCATCTGCTTTAGCGTCCGCTCACGCATCGGTGCGGGCGCGGCGGTCTCCGCCCCGCGCTACTTCCGCGCGCCCGGTGCCGGCTTGGGCGAGCCGTGCAGCGCAAGCCATCGCAGAATGTCCACCCGGCGGATGAGGCCGATGACGCGGCCGTTCTCGAGGATCGGCAGCTGGTTGAAATCGCGCTGCGCCAGGACATTCAATACGTCGAGCACGTCGTCTCCCGACCGCGCCCCCACGAGCTGCTCCACCGGCTTCATGGCATCGCGCACGGTCATCGTGCGGCGCTGCTCCGGGGACAGGCGCTCGATGTCACGTTGAAACACCATTCCGAGCAGCCGCTCGTCGCGGTCCACGACGGGAAAGGCGCGTTGGTCGCTGCGCAGCATGTACCCTTCGATGAGCGTATCGAGCGGCACCTGCGGCGGCACCACCTCGAAATGGACGAGCATGAGGCGCGAGACCGGCACATCCTGGAGCATCTCCCGCGTGAGCAGCTGGCGGTAGCTCATCAGCGCGGCGTTGTTCAAAAACCAGCCGATGAAGGCGAGCCAGATCCCGTTGAGGAGTCCGCCGCCGAGGAACGGCACCGAGAGCCCGAGCACCATGGCGATGCCGGAGCCGATCAGCAGCCACGCGAAGCCCTGTCCGATCGCCGAGGCCCAGCGGGTGGCGCGGCGCAGATCGTGCGTGGCGCCCCACATGAGGGCGCGCAGGACCCGCCCGCCATCGAGCGGGAAGGCCGGAACGAGGTTGAAGACCGCGAGCACGATGTTGATCTGGCCGAGCCACAGGAGGAGCGTGCGTCCGGGGTCGAGCCCGGCGAGCAGGTGCTGCACGCGCGCGATGCTGGCAAGGTCGGCGGCCGGCGTGCCGGCGCTGGCGGCGAGCAGACAGAGGATGCCGATGGCGAGACTGGTGAGCGGCCCGACGATCGCCATCCACAGCTCCGCCGGCCAGCGCCCCGGCTCGTGCTCGATTTGCGCCATGCCGCCGAACACGAACAGCGTGATGCGCTTGATCTCGATGCCGTTCATGCGCCCCACCAGGGAGTGGGAGAGCTCGTGGGCGAGAACCGAGGCGAAGAACAGCAGCGCGGCGGCGAAGGCGGTGAGCCACGCGGTCGTGGGGCTCCACTGCGGGTGCCACTGCGGGAACAGGCCCGAGGCGAGACCGGTGGTGATCAGCACGAAAATGATGAGCAGGCTCCAATCGACGGTGATGTCGATGCCGGCAATACGCATCAGGTGCAGTCCACGCATAGAAGGCGATTGTAGCAGTCTGTGATCTGCGACGCTAACTTGGCTCGACGGGAGGAGCGACGTGTCGGCTTTCAACGGATTTGCGACGTCATGATTTACGTCGATGACGCACGCTGGAGACGCGTTGAAACAGCCGCGAAAAAAGTCTACAACCGGTCCTTGGCAGATCCATGCGAATTGCCTAGATTTCAGATCGTAGCGGGTCTGCGTCTCGTGACCCGGGTCAGGTGATCCGATGACCCGCCGCAGTCCTTGAGCTGTCGATCGTGATGGGCGTCACCAGGAGAGCGTACATGCAAATCGAAGCCGATCGAGACCGTGGTCAATCCGGGCGCCAGAGCCAGCAGGCCCGGATGGCGCACATGGAGTCAGGAGTCAACGATCTCAGGGTCCAGTTGGCGACGCTGATGGCCCGGTTGACGGGAGTTGAGTCGGACCTTGCCGCGCTCAAGACGGGCGTGTCCATCGCCGAGACCCGCCTGACCGGTATCGAGAACCGGCTGCGGCACGCGGAGAGCCGGCGGGAGCGGATCGAGAGCCGCTTCTCGGATTTCGATTTCGGGGTGGACCGGGTGCAGTCCGACATGGTGAGCCTCAAGGACCGTGTGCGCTGTGTGGAGCTTGACCTGCGCGAGCTGTCCGCAACCTGGTCGAGAGCGGCGAGGCCGGGCGGGGAGCCCGACACGCTCGGCCCGTTGAGCCACGCGGTCAGCCGCGCCGTGGGCTTCAAGAGCAGTTGAGGCGGGGGCGGCCGTCTGAGGAGCTCACTGCCGAGGCGGGGCCGGGCGTTGCGGGGGGGCGTGCCTTTTGCCTCGCCTCGCGCAGGGGAAACTCGAGCCGCAGCGCCCGGATGACCTCGTGGGCTTGCTCGCAGGAGTGCGCGCCTGCGGCATTGAAGTCGAGGTGCGCGAGCGCGGCGAGGGACTGCCTGTGCAGCTTGCCGCCCGCCTTGCTCGAGCAGCCGGCACTCGGCCATCTCGATGCCGGCGTCGCGGGCCATCAGCGAGTAGGCGTATTCGATCACGGTGTAGCCCTTCGGATCCTCGAGCTCCTTGTCGCGGTTGCCGCTGACGCCGTCGAACTTCAACAGCCAGTACCCGAAGCCCTCGGGGGCGGTCACCTGGCCCGAGCGGACCTCGTTCGTCTCGGGATTCCACGCGATGATCGCCTTGGCTCGCGCCCCGCCGGCCGAGGTGCCGACGCGCAAGATGTCCGGCAGGGCGCCCTCGCGATGGCCCGGGTCGAAGGAGCCGTGAAGCGCGTTGCGGTGGCGGAGCACCTCGGATGCCAGCGCGACGAGCGCGTCCACCCGGAGCCTCGTGGCGTGCCGGGGTCCCGGGCCCAGGGCGGGGGCGAACTCGAGAGCGCCCATGCCACCGCTGCCGATGTAGCAGAGAGGCTCGATGGCCTGGAAGCTCTCGGGCGTGCGGCCCTGCTCCCCCGCGGCCGCTGGCATGGCGGCTCGGTCGGCGACAGCCTCGGGCAACCCTCGGCCAGGCCGTGTCAGAGAGCGACCGCCGTCTCCTTAGGCGTTGAGCAGGCCGCGTGCGTGCAGCACGTCGCGCATCGGGGCGAAGGGAAATTCCTGAAGGAGGCGGCCGAGGCGCCGCTCGCAGCGATGAAGATTGGTGTAGTGGCGGAAGCGGGAGACCGCGCCGACGCGGATGCGGGGCTGGCCGGGATCGATCTCCCACGGATGCAGGTAGAACGGGAACGGCCGCCGACCGGCATTGATCTGCCTCAGGC
>JAJYTX010000104.1 GCA_021792815.1 Pseudomonadota bacterium | reverse complement strand
GAAACCCCACGGTAGCGCCCGTGTGGCGGCACCTCAGTGCCCTCACACCTCGAGTCGCGGTACTCAATTGCACGGAATGCCCGGGCAATGCCCGGGCTCCTCGGCGGTAGCGTTTGAGTTCGCGAAGCGTTAGTATGGTAACCGCATGATGGGTCGACGACTTCATTCGTATTTCGTCACACTGCTGCTGGCTCTCGTAACCCTCGGGTACGGTCAGCAGGTCTGGGCGTGTCCCATGATGCTGTCCCCGACTCCGGTCCCGATGCACTGTCCCATGACGGGTCACCGGGCGCCGATGCCTTGCGGTGGCACGTCTTTGTCCTGCGGAGCCTCGTGCGGGATGACCGGCGCCTGTGGCTGGGTGCCCGCTGGTCCGGCGGCTCGAGTCGCGGGGATAGAAATCCCGGATGCGCATGCCGTCGTTCCGACAGCGCCTGCATGGAACGCTGCCTCTCCTGTCGTGGCGCATCGAAGACCGCCACCACAGGGTCCTCCGCGGATCGCCATCGTCTCCTCGGCGGGGCGCGACACCTATCTCTCGACCCTCCGTCTGAGACTCTGACACTCCCCGTTGCGGATCGGTGCTTGCACGCGAAGCGTGTGCGGGCGCGTCATCGTTTGAGATCTGCAAATGGAGTGTCTTGTGCGTCAATACTCGAAAAGTCTCGCCAGCGTGGTCGGCTTGGCGTTGTTCATCGCCGTGAGCGCAACTCATGCCGCCGATCTCGCGCGCCGTGACCGCGATGTGCCGCTTCCGGCGCCGCTGACGGCTGGTTCGTTCACCGCCGCGGTGCTCACCCGAAACGCAAGTCTCTCGGCCATGCGGCAGGCATTGGTCGCGGCCGTCTCCGGTATCCGCCCGGCCGGCGCGCTGCCTGATCCGATGCTGAGTGTATCGGCGGCGCCGCGCACTTTTGGCAGCGCCATGGGAACGGGCGAGGACATCGAGGTGAGTCAGGCCCTACCCTGGTGGGGCACGCTCGAGGTGCGCAAGGAGATCGCCCGGGCGGATGCGGAGGTGGCGCGTCACGACCTCGAGGCGCTGCGGCTGCGCCTCGCGGCCACGGCGCGAGGGGTCTTTGCGGACTGGGTGTTCGTTCACCGCGCGCTCGCCATTAATGCCGCCAACCAGTCCGTCCTCGCCGAGCTACGGCGCATCGCCTCGGTGCGCTACGCGACGGGCAAGGCGCCGCAATCCGATGTGCTGCAAGCGGATGTCGAGCGCACGATGCTCGCGCAGCAGCGGCTCGAGTGGCAGCGCAAAATCGCCGTCGTCGCAGCGCACATGAACGCACTGCTCGATCTGCCGCCCACCTCCCCGATTCCACTGCCCGCGGCCTTGCCCGTGCCGGCGCATCTGCCGTCCGAAGCGGAGCTCCTGCAGCGTGCGCTGACCCACCCGCAGCTGCAGGCGCTCGAAGCGCAAGAACACGCTGCTCGGGCGAAAGCGTCGCTCGCAGGCAAGCAACGCTACCCGCAATTTCAAGTCAGCGCCGGTTACAACAGCATGTGGTCGGACCCCGCCATGCGGCCGATGGTGGGATTGTCCTTCACGGTACCGCTCGATCAGGGGAAGTACCGCGCGGAAATCGATGCCGCTCATGCGCAGGCTCGGCGGGCCGAATACGAACTCGAGAACCAGCGCGCCGCTCTGCTCGCCGATCTCGCGGCCGCCTATGCCTCAACGCGTGAGACGGCGAAGTCGCTCGCGCTCTATCGAGACGACCTCGTGCCGCTCTCGCGCGATGCGCTCGATGTGGCGTTGAGCGAATACAGCAGCGGCCGGGGCGGCTTTCTCGAAGTGCTGACCGCCGAGCAGCGCCAGCTCGACACCGCGCTCGGACTCGCCCGGGCGCGATCGGAGTACTTCGATCGGTGGGCTGAGTTAAAGCGACTGAGCGGCAGCAGGCTTGCGAGACGGAACGAGACGGGGACCTCGCCATGAAGACGAATTACCGTAGCGCATTTCTCACGGCGCTGGCCGTCAATCTGCTACTCCTCGGCGGCGGGGGGGCATTGTGGTGGCGCTCGCATTCGGCGGCGGTGTCGAAGGTCGCCCCGGCGGCGACCGCCGCTTCGAGGCCTCAGGCGAGCGCAGGGGCCGGGAGCCGTGGGCCTTCGCAAGAGTCGCCGCTCGCGCCAGTGCCCATCTCCTCCCAACAATTGCAGCGCATCGGGGTCAGGATCGGCGAGGTCCGGCGCAAGTCCGTCAGCGACGTGATCCGCACGACGGGCAGCGTGGCGGTCGACGAACGAGGGCTCGCGTACGTGCAGGTGCGCTTCGCGGGCTACATCCAGAAGGTGTTCGTCGACTCGACCTACCAGTACGTGCGCAGGGGACAGCCGTTATTCACCATCTACAGTCCCGAGCTCTTGTCCACTGAGCGGGAGTATCTGCTGGCAAGGGAAAGTCAACGGCGGCTCGCACGCAGCCCCGATCTGGCCGTGGCGCGCGATGCGGCCTCCCTGGTAGACGCCGCGGCCGAGCGGCTTGCGCTTTGGGGTATCCCGCATCGGGAAATTGCGCGGCTGCGAGCGACGGGGCGAATCAGGCAGGATTTGGTCATCGACTCTCCGGTGAGCGGCTACGTCACCCAGCGCGAAGCGCTGCCCAACGCGTATGCCGAGCCCGGAACCCGACTTTATACGGTGGCGGATCTCTCGACGATCTGGGTGTTTGCCCACGTATTCCAGAACGATCTCGGGCGGCTCAAGGTCGGCGATCGGGCAAGCCTCACCGTCGACACGTACCCTGGACGGCGCTTCACCGGTCGGGTGGATTTCATCTACCCCGAGATTGATGCCTCGACCCGCACGGCGCGGGTGCGCCTGCGATTTGCGAACCCCACGTTGAAGCTCGTGCCGGACATGTTCGTCAACGTCTCGCTCGAGGCCCCGATGGGTGAGCAGGTGGTGATTCCGGCCTCCGGGGTGCTGCAGACGGGCACCCGGCAGATCGTGTTCGTGGACCGGGGCGACGGGTATCTCGAGCCGCGTGATGTGCGTCTCGGTGCCGAGGTTGGCGATGAATACATCGTTCTCAACGGTCTGAAGCCCGGCGAGCGCATCGTCACGTCGGCCAACTTCCTCATCGATTCCCAAAGCCAGCTGCAGGCCGCCTTGTCCGCCTTCGCGCCGCCGCCCGCGGCACCGCGGACCGCAGGTGCTCCACAGGCGCGTCTCGCCGTATCCCTGCAACCGAATCCCCCGCGCGTCGGGCGCAATCTGATCCGCGTGACGCTCACCGACCCCAAGGGCGGGCCGGTCAACGGTGCGCAGGTGAGTGCGACGTTCGTGCTGCCGGCGATGTCGGCCATGGGGATGGCGGGCAAGCACGTTTCGGTGCAATTGAGTCCAGCCGGAAACGGCGCGTACCAGGGTTCGGTGACCCTGACGGGAGGCGGCACCTGGCAAGTCGCTGTCGTGGCCCGAAAAGGGGATCACGTCTTGGCGACTCACCAACTTTCGGTCGATGCGGCGGGAGGGATGTAGATGATCGCCCGAATCCTGCGCTGGTGCGCGGCGAACCGCTTCCTCGTCTTCACCGGGACCCTCCTCGCGATTGCTGCGGGTCTCTGGTCGATGAGGCATATCCCGATCGATGCGTTGCCGGACATCTCCGACGTCGAGGTCGTCATCCACACCCGCTGGGCGGGCCAGCCACCGAACCTCATCGAAGATCAGGTGACCTATCCCATTGTCACGACGCTGCTCGCCGCGCCACGGGTGAAGGCGGTGCGCGCCCAGACGATGTTCGGCGACTCATACGTGTTCGTCGTGTTCAAGGACGGGACGAACCTCTACTGGGCCCGCTCGCGCGTGCTCGAGTACCTTCAGCAGATCGAGGGTCGCCTCCCGCCAGGGGTTCATCCCGAGATGGGACCGGATGCGACCGCCGCCGGGTGGGTCTACGAATATGCGCTCGTCGATCACACTCACCGCTATAGCCTCGCCGATTTGCGCACCCTTCAGGACTGGTACCTGCGCTATCAGCTCGAGACCGTGCCGGGCGTGGCGGAGGTCGCTTCGATCGGCGGGTTCGTGCGTCAGTACCAGGTGAATCTGGACCCGGACAAGCTGCGTGCCTACGACATCCCGCTCTCGACAGTGATCGAGCGCATCCGCGCGAGCACCAACGAGGTGGGCGGTGGGGTGCTCGAGCTCTCAGGCGCGGAGTACATGGTACGCGGTCTCGGGTACATTCGATCACTGCAGGATCTCGCCGACATTCCGGTGGTTGTCAAGAACGGCACGCCGGTGTTGGTCAAGGATCTCGGCACGGTGAATTTCGGTCCCGCGCCTCGCCGCGGCGTTGCCGATTGGCAGGGTGAGGGCGAGACCGTTGGCGGCATCGTCGTGATGCGCTATGGCGAGAACGCCCTCAAGGTCATCCAGGCGGTGAAGGCAAAACTTGCCGAGATTGCCCCGTCGCTTCCGCCCGGCGTCACCATCCGTAGTGCCTACGACCGCGCAGGTCTCATCGAGGCTTCGGTTCACACCCTCGAGCGCGATCTCATCGAAGAGGCGCTGGTGGTGAGCCTCGTGATTGTACTGTTCCTGTGGCATTTCCGCTCGGCGCTGATCCCGATTCTCTCCATCCCAATTGCGGTCATCGCCGCGTTCATCCCGATGTACTTCCTGCACGTCTCGAGCAACATCATGTCCCTTGGGGGACTTGCGCTCGCGATCGGGGTGCTGGTCGATGCCGCCATGGTCATGGTCGAGAACGGCTACCGGCGGCTCGCCGAAGCGGATGGAGGCGCCGAGGGGCTGCCGGCCAATGGCCGCCCGGGCGAGGCCGCAGGAGTGCCGGTGGGCGAGGGCGGTGCTGCGCCCACGGCCCCGGCGCCGCAGGAGCGCCGCGCGCTCCTGCTCGGTGCGGCCGAGCAGGTCGCGCCGGCGCTCTTCTTTTCCCTGATCATCATCATCGTTTCGTTCCTCCCAGTCTTCCTGCTCAAGGGGCCAGAGGGGCGGCTCTTCACGCCGCTCGCCTGGACCAAGACGCTGGCGATCGCCTGTTCGTCGATTCTCGCGATCACCCTGGTGCCGCTGCTGATGCCGCTCTTCATCCGCGGCCGACTGCGACCCGAGTCGCACAATCCCATCTCCCGCCTTACCCGCGCGCTGTATCTGCCGGTGCTCAAGCTCTGCCTGCGCTATCGCCGGACGGCTCTCGCTGTGGCAGTGATCGTCCTTGCACTCACGGTGCCCCTTGCCCAGCGCATTGGCAGTGAGTTCATGCCGGCGCTCTACGAAGGTTCGGTGCTCTACATGCCCACCGCGCTGCCCGGCATCTCGATCACGCAGGTCACTCAGCTCCTGCAGGAACAGGATCGCATCATTCGCTCGTTCCCGGAGGTCAAGTCGGTGTTTGGCACGGCCGGGCGCTCCGACAGCGCGACCGATAATGCCCCGCTGGACATGTTCGATACCACCATCATGCTCAAGCCCCGCCGGCAATGGCCCGTCGGGATGACCTACGAGAAGTTGATCCAGCAGATGGACGCGAAGCTGCAATTTCCGGGGCTCACCAACACCTGGACCATGCCGGTTGCGGGCCGGCTTGACATGGAACTCACCGGCATCAAGACGCCCGTGGGCCTGAAGATCCAGGGACCGACTCTCGCGGGGATCGCTCGGCTCGGCGGGCACATCAGCGATCTGCTCACCCGCCTGCCCGGTGTCGAATCGGTCTTCGCCGAGCGTGTCGCGCAGGGCCTCTACATCAACATCGCGGTCCACCGGCTCGAGGCGGCCCGCTACGGCCTCACCGTCGGGGACGTTCAACGCGCCATCGAATCGGGGATCGGGGGCGAGGATATCGCCGAGACGGTGCAGGGTCGCGAGCGCTTCCCCATCAACGTGCGCTACGCCCACGACTTTCGCAACAACCTCCCACAGCTCGAGCAGGTCGTGATCGCCACCCCCACGGGCGCCCAGATCCCGCTCGGCGAGGTGGCGACGATCACCTTCTCCCGGGGGCCTTCCATGATCCGGGACGAAGGGGGGCAGCTCACCGGATATGTGTACCTCAACCTGAGTACCTCGAACTATGGCGGCTTCGTGGCGCACGCCAACCGGCTCCTTCACGAGCGGCTTACGCCGCCTCCGGGGTACACCTACAAGTGGTCCGGCCAGTACGAGTTCGAGATGCAGGCGAAGCAGCGCCTCGAGCTCATCCTGCCGGTCGTCTTTGTGGTGATCTTCCTCCTCCTGTACCTCCTGTTCCGCTCGGTCGCCGAGGCGGCGCTGCTGTTTTTCCCTGCCTTGTTCGCGCTCATGGGCGGGCTGCTGCTGCAATCGCTGCTCGGCTACAAGTTCAGCGTCGCGGTGGCCGTCGGCTACATCGCGCTCTTTGGTATTGCCGTGGAGACTGCGGTGGTCATGATGGTGTACCTGCGCGGCGCGCTCGAGGAGCGCCTGAAATCGCACCATGCCCTGACGCGTGAGGAGCTCGAAGCGGCCGCGATCGACGGGGCCGTGCTGCGGTTGCGCCCGGTGCTCATGACCGTCTGTGCCGTCATTGGGAGTCTCGCGCCCATTCTCTGGGAGACGGGGATCGGCTCGGACGTGATGAAGCCGATCGCCGCGCCGATCGTCGGCGGCATGGTGACAGCGACGATCGCCGTGATGATTTTGGTACCGATCCTGTTCGTCATGCTCAAGGAGCATGCGCTGCGTCGCGGACGGCTCACGAATGAGGGAGCTGGGGATGCCGTCGGGGACGCACAGCGATGATGCGCAGAGCGCCTCGCGCGCCCCAGTCCGCCCGCACCATGGGCCATCGTGCGGCGCCACCTTCGCCGTGCGCGCTGACCCGTGAAATGCGGCCGCGTCGAGACTGTCAACGCCGGCCATGCCCGATGTTCTCGGGGCGCCACAACCGTTGGCTGCCGCCCATTCGATGGAGGTGACCACCATGAACAAGCGAGTCTGGATTCCCCTGAGCCTTGCAGGCGTCATGCTGGTGTCGGCCACGGCGTTCGCCGTGACGGATGCAGAGCTTCAGGCATGCTTCAAGGCGCATAGCCAGCTGATGGAGAAGCCGGCGCTGCGTAACCTGTACGCGTGCTGGCGGGTGCACGGGTATCTGATGAAGAGGCATCAGTAGAATACCCCGTATCGGGAGTGCCGGCGCTCGACGGCGGCGCTCCCGAACATCCCTGTGCGCGGTCGTGCGGTCAGGCGTGCGACTTGACACGATTACACAAGACAGTGTAATACGGGCTCATGCGGTGTGCCCCTCAGACCCTCAGCATCCCCGCGAGCGTTGGCAAGGCGGCGCCGCGTGACCGCCCGCTCATCGATCTGAAGCACGCGGCGGCTCTGAGCCGGCTGCTGAAGATCTTTGCGAATGACACCCGCCTGCGTCTCCTGCACGCCCTCGAGCGGGGACGTGAGGTGTGCGTCACCGACCTCGCCGCCGCCGTCGAAATGGCGCCGCAGGCCGTTTCCAATCAGCTGCAACGCCTCGCTGACCGGGGCATCGTCTCCGCGCGACGGGATGGGACGCGGCTCTACTACCGCATTGCCGACCCATGCGTCGCGGGAATTCTCGATCTCGGCTTCTGCCTGCTCGAAGAGACGGGCGAGCCCTTTCGACGACGAGGTACGCCTGTGGCGGGGCGACGCGCGTGAGGCATTCCGGCGCAGATTGCAGTCGTCCCGCGGACAATGGCGTAAAGCGCGTCACGCAGCTCGGCGACGTGCGCCTCGCCTACCGGGATGAGGGCAGCGGTCCTGCGGTGCTTCTTCTTCACGGCTGTCCC
>JAJYTX010000103.1 GCA_021792815.1 Pseudomonadota bacterium | reverse complement strand
GGGCCGGCGATCGAGGCACACGTGCGATTCCCGAAACGGGTGAATGCCGGTTTCATGCAGGTGCTCGACCGCAGGAGCATCCGCCTGCGGGTGTATGAGCGCGGCGCGGGAGAGACGCTCGCTTGCGGCACCGGCGCCTGCGCCGCGGTGGCGGTGGGGCGCCGCTGGGGGCTTCTCGACCCGACCGTGACCGTCAAGACGCGGGGCGGCGAGCTGTCAGTGACCTGGGCGGGAGGTGGCGAGCCGATCTGGTTGACCGGGCCTGCCGAGATTGCGTTCGAAGGCCGTGTCGACATCCCAGCGGATCCCGGCCCCTGAGACCGCGCTCCTGACGGCGTGCTCCGCCTCCGTATTGCGAGGCAGCGCGATCCTGTGGCAGCATACAGTTCGTCGGCCTGTCGGGCGTCAGGCCACCGGCACGCGGCAGACGATTCTCAGGGCTGGAACGTTCGCCTCCCGACTCCGGAAATCCCCTCCCTCGAGGGAGCGCAGGACGTTGACATGACAACACGCGAAGCACGCGGCTGCGCCGCCAACGAGATGGATGAAGAGTCCATTGCGGCTTACCTCCAGCACAATCCGGATTTCTTCGAGCGTCACCCTGCGGTGCTGCTGAAACTGCGCCTGCCACATGCCCGCGGCGGCTCGACCATCTCGCTCGTGGAGCGACAGATCGAAGTCATGCGCGAGAAGCATGCCGCGCTCGAAGGCAAGCTCGCCGAGCTGGTGAGTGTCGCGCGCGCCAACGATGCGGTCGCCGACAAACTCCACCGTTTCACCCGTCGGCTGTTGCAGGCCTCGTGCCGCGCCGACGCCGTGGCGCGCATCGAAGCAAGCCTGCGCGAGGACCTCGACGCCTTCCACAGCGTGCTGCTGCTGATCGGCGAGCACCCCGATCTGGCCCCGCAGCGTTTCGTGCGGATGCTCGGGTCCGATGATCCGGGGCTGAAGTCCTTCGAGAGCCTGTTTGCCGGTGGCAAGCCCCGCTGCGGCCAGGCACGCGACTCGCAGCGAGAACTGCTGTTCGGTCCGGAGTCGGGTCAGATCGCCTCGGTGGCGCTGGTGCCGCTCAGCGCCAAGGGCACGCCCATCGGCGTGCTCGCGCTCGGCAGCCCGGATCGGGACCGCTTTCATCCCGGGATGAGCACGGAGTTCCTGGGGCGCATGGCCGATCTGATCGGTGATGCCCTCGCGATGCGCAACACGGGCTGATGACTCCCGAGGCCCGCGCATGGCTCGAGCACTTCCGGCGCTTTCTGGCCACCGAGCGGCGCTGTTCGCCGCACACCTCTTCAGGCTACCTGCGCGATCTCGGATCCCTGGTCACCTATTGTGAGCACGCGGGCCTGACGTCCTGGACGGCCGTCGAGCCGACGCACGTGCGCACTTTCTCGGCCCGGCTTCATGCAGCCGGTCTCTCGCCGCGCAGTATCCAGCGGCGGCTGTCGGCGGTGCGCAGCTTTTACGATTTCCTGCTCCGCGAGGCGCAGGCCCTGCGTGACACCGGCTCGCCGGCGCCCGCGGGCGACAGCGAGAGCATTGCCGGGCTGCGACTCAATCCGGCCCAGCAGGTGCGCGCGCCCAAGGCCGCACGCCGCCTGCCCGAAACCCTGGATGCGGATCAGATCGCGAGGCTGCTCGCCGTTGCCGAGAGCTCGCCCGCGGCGCTGCGCGACCGGGCGATCATGGAACTGCTGTATTCCTCTGGGCTGCGCCTCGCGGAGATCTGCGGCCTCGACGTCGGCGACCTCGACCTCGCGGACCGGACCGTGCGGGTGCTTGGCAAGGGTCGCAAGCAGCGTGTTGTGCCCGTCGGCCGGATCGCCGTCGGGGTCCTGACGCGTTGGCTGGCGGAGCGGCAGAATCGGGCCGCACCCGGGGAACAGGCACTGTTCATCGGCCGTTCCGGCCGGCGCCTCGGGCGGCGGATGATCGAGAAGCGGGTGGCATATTGGGCGCGCCGTCAGGGCCTGCCGCAGCACGTGTATCCACACCTGTTCCGCCATTCCTTCGCCTCCCATCTGCTCGAGTCCGGGGCGGAGCTGCGCGGCGTGCAGGAGCTGCTCGGGCACGCCGATGTTTCCACCACACAGATTTACACGCACCTTGATTTTCAGCATCTTGCCCGTATCTATGATGCGGCTCACCCCAGGGCGCGCCGCCGATCCTGAGGTTCGACCTCACCTGCCATTGCACCGGGCCACTCCATGACCGATTCCACCCGATTCGATCCGCACGGCACCACCATCCTCGGCGTTCGCCGCAACGGTATCGTGGCTGTCGGCGGCGACGGTCAGGTGACTCTCGGGAATACCGTGATGAAAGGCAATGCCCGCAAGGTGCGCCGGCTCTACAACGACAAGGTTCTCGCCGGATTCGCCGGTGGTACGGCCGATGCCTTTACGCTCTTCGAGCGCTTCGAGGGCAAACTCGAGAAGTACGGCAATCTCACTCGCGCGGCCATCGAGCTCGCCAAGGACTGGCGTGCCGACCGCTACCTGAGGCGCCTGGAGGCGCTGCTGCTGGTCGGTGACCCGGACAGGCTGCTGGTGATCTCGGGCAACGGCGATGTCATCGAGCCCGAGACCGATGCCGCCGCCATCGGCTCGGGCGGGCAGTTCGCTCTGGCCGCCGCCCGGGCGCTGCTCGATGCGACCGATCTGGGCGTGCGCGACATCGTGCAGCGTTCGCTCGACATTGCCGCCGACATCTGCATTTATACCAACCGCAATCTCACCATCGAGGAACTCAGGCAGCCCGCCTCCTGAGGGCGAGTCTGTCCCCGCACCATGTCATCGCTCACCCCCAGCCAGATCGTCCAGGAACTCAACAAGCATATCATCGGCCAGGACGCCGCCAAGCGCGCCGTCGCCATCGCGTTGCGCAATCGTTGGCGTCGCATGCAGGTCGACGAAGCGCTGCGGCAGGAAATCACCCCGAAGAACATCCTGATGATCGGCCCGACGGGCGTCGGCAAGACCGAGATCGCCCGTCGCCTGGCGCGGCTCGCGAACGCTCCCTTCGTCAAGGTGGAGGCCACGAAGTTTACCGAAGTCGGCTATGTGGGCCGGGACGTCGATTCGATCGTCAAGGAGCTCGCCGATGTCGCGGTCAAGATGACTCGCGAGCAGGAGATGGAAAAGGTGCGCCAGGGCGCCGCCGAGGCCGCCGAGGAGCGGGTCCTCGATGCGCTGCTGCCCAAGCCCCGCATGATGGGTTTCTCGACCGACGAGCCCGTGCAGCCGCGTGATGCGGAGACCCGGGAGAAATTCCGCCGCATGCTGCGCGCCGGCGAGCTCGATGAGCGCGAGATCGAGATCGAGGTGCGCTCGCTTCCCATGGGGGTTGAAATCATGGCGCCCCCGGGCATGGAGGAGATGCAGCAGCAGCTGCAGGCCATGTTTCAGAACCTGGGCGGCAACCGCACGCGCGATCGCAAGGTCAAGGTACGCGAGGCGATGAAGCTGTTGCTCGAGGAGGAGGCGGGGAAGCTCATCAACGAGGATGAGCTGAAGGTCAAGGCGCTGGCCAACGCCGAGCAGAACGGCATCGTGTTCATCGACGAGATCGACAAGGTGACGCGCCGTCAGGAGAGCATCGGCGCCGATGTCTCGCGCGAAGGCGTGCAGCGCGACCTGCTGCCCCTGGTCGAAGGCTCGACGGTGGCCACCAAGTACGGTCCCGTCAAGACCGATCACGTATTGTTCATCGCCTCCGGCGCGTTCAGCCTGTCGAAACCCTCGGACCTGATCCCGGAACTTCAGGGGCGCCTGCCCATTCGGGTGGAGCTCGACTCGCTGAAGGTCGGAGACTTCGTGCGCATCCTGACAGAGCCCGACGCCTCGCTCACCGCGCAGTACCAGGCATTGATGCACACAGAAGGCGTGTCGGTGGCGTTCACGTCCGATGGCGTGCGGCGCATCGCGGAAATCGCCCACCAGGTGAACGAGCGCACCGAGAACATCGGCGCCCGGCGGCTGCACACCGTGATGGAAAGGCTGCTGGAGTCCGTGTCCTTCGATGCGTCCGAGCAGTCAGGCACGCGGCTTACGATCGACGCGCAGTATGTCGATCAGCACCTCGGCAGCCTGGCCCAGGACGAGGATCTCAGCCGCTACATCCTCTGACGGCCTGTGTCGCTGCGCGGTCCGACTCAGCGCGCGTGCGGCTGATCATGGACCCAGGTGGTCAGGAAGTTGATCAGCTGGATCGTGCGCTGATCCATTCCCGCCAGCGAATCGGCGCCGCGACCGGCCATCGACGGTCCGGTCTTGTAGCGTCCGTCGATGATGATCGTGGGGGTGTCGGTGACCTGGTAGAGTTGCCCGAGCTGGGCGGCCTCGTGCAGCTCGGTGCTGACGTAGAAAGAATGATACGCATTGGCGAAGGCGGCCGCGCTGACGCCGTGCCGCTCGGCAAAGGCTTCCTGAAGCGCGAAGGTCTTCGCCTGGGTATCGCCGACCATGACGTTCTCATCGCCCCCCGTCGCTTGCTCGATCCGGTGGAAGGTGTGAAACGCCTGCTCGACCAGATCGTCCCGGCCCAGCGCCTCCAGAGTATAGAACAGCCGGGCATCGGCCACCTGCAGCGGTGCCCACATGACCGGCACGCGCACGAACTGTACGTAGGCCGGCTTGGTCTTGCGCCAGGCGAGCAGATGGGGTTCGAGAGCATGGCAGAACGGGCAGGCCAGGTAGAAGAATTCGAGGACCTGAATCTTGCCCGCAGGCGCGTTGGTCGGCTGCGCGGGCGAGAGGACCGTGTAGTTGACGCCGGGCTTCCACAGGCTGCCTGCCGGTGGCACAGGCATGTGCGCGGCGGCCGCCGCCATGCCCAGTGCGAGCAGCAACGCGAGCAAACGGAATTTGCGGATCACTGCGAACCTCACTGACTGTGTGTATACCGGTGGACCTGTCCTGTCGGGCGATGTCCCGTCTCCGCTCGACGCTTCGCGCGGGGACCCTCAGCCCTGGTGGTCGTGATCCCATTTGGCGAGGAAATTGATCAGCGAAATGAGCTGATTCTCGCCGCCGGCCCTGGCGACATTGGTGCGATACCGCCCGTCGATGATGATGGTCGGTACGGCCTGGATCTCGTAGATTTGAGTGATCTGCTCTGCCTGCTGCAGCTCGGTATTGACGTCGAAGGAGTTGTAGGCGTTTTCGAACGCGGTGGCGCTGATGCCGTTGCGGGTGGCGAATGCTTCCTGCAGCTGCAGCGTATTGGCGGGACTGCTGCCGACCAGGATGGATTCGCTGCCGGTCTGCGTCTCGAGGTTGTGTATGAGGTCGAATGCCTTCTCGACCAGATCGTGACGATTGAGCGCCTCCAGCGTGTAGTACAACCGGGCGTGAGCCTGCTGGAGCGGGCCCCACATCACCGGTACGCGCACGAACTGGATGTAATCCGGCTTGGTCTTGCGCCAGGCGAGCAGGAAGGGCTCGAGCGCATGACAGTGCGGACAGGCGAGCCAGAACACTTCCATGACCTGCACCTTGCCCGGGGGCGCGTTGGTCGGCTGCGCAGGTGAGATCACCACGTAATTGACGCCGGGCTTCCACCGGCTGCTCGTCGGCAGGGCGAGCGGACCGGGGGTCGCGCCGCCGGCCGCCGCCCCCGTCGTGCTGCTCGATGCGCTCGCGGCGCCGCTGTTCCCCGAAGTCGGACTCGCCGTGGCGCCGGCCGACACAGACCCCGCGCTGGTCTGCGCCTCAGCCGCGGAGGGCGGACTGGTCTGCGCCTGCCGCGAACCGCAGGCACACAGGGCAAGGAGGAGCGCGGCGGACAGAGCGAGCGTACGGGTCATGGGCGGTCTTTCTTCGGATCTTCTGTCTTAATGCAGGCCTTGCACGTAGGACGCGACAGCCTGCATTTGCGCGGGCGTCAGGCGTTTGGCGATGGTGAACATGATGGCGCTGTTCGGCGTTGCGGTGAGCGCATCGGGACCGCTGTAGCGGGTGCCGTCGGCGTAGCTTTGCAGCTGCGATACGACATAGACCGACTGCTGCGACCGCAGTGCCGGATAGCCGGCGGCCGGATTGCCGCGGCCGAGCGGCCCGTGGCACGCCACGCAGGCGGGCACATCGTGCTTCGGGTCGCCGGAGAGGTACAGGGCCCGACCGGCCTTCCAGAGGGTGGGATCTGCGGTGAGAACGGTCGGGGTCTGCGCCGCGAAGAACACCGCCAGGTTGTCGATGTCCTGGTCGGTGAGGGTCTGTGCCATCGGGTCCATCACCGGATTCTGGCGTATCCCGGCGCGAAACAGGTGTAGCTGCTCGACGATATAGATCGCATTCTGGCCGGCCAGTCGAGGGAAGGTCGGGACGACACTGCTGCCGTCGGGACCGTGGCAGGCAAAACACACCGTGGCTTTGGCGGCCCCGGCCTGCACAGAACCGTCGACGTACGGATCTGGCGTCACGGCGGGCGGGCCCGCCGCTGGAGCGGCGGCCGCCGTCGCAGGAGCCGTCGCAGGAGCCGTCTCGTTCGCGGACGCTCCGGCGCGCGCGAGCGTCGGGGCCAGCGCGGCCAACGCCGCCATCACGACAGGTACGGACACGAACAGGATTCTTTTCGCCATGGTGCGCTCTTTACTCATTTCAACCCGTGATGCGAAAGGCGGGGATTGTACACTACGGCCGTGGCTCGATTGTCCCAAGCGCAGTTTCTGCTCAGTGCCGCCGACCCGGCGCAGTTTCCCGCCGACTTCGGCGCGGAGGTCGCCTTTGCCGGTCGTTCGAACGCAGGCAAGTCGAGCGCCATCAACGCCCTCGTGGGCCGCCAGGGTCTGGCACGAGCGAGCAAAACGCCCGGGCGGACTCGGCTCATCAACTTTTTCGAGGTCTCGCCACAGACGCGGCTCGTCGATCTGCCCGGCTACGGCTATGCCAGTGCGCCGGAGAGCGAGCGGCGCGCCTGGCCGCTGCTGCTCGAGGCGCTGCGACGGCGCAGCTCGCTGAAGGGGATGTTCGTCATTGTGGATGCGCGGCGTGGGATCACTGCGGGCGACAGAACCCTGCTCGAGTGGGCCGGTCCGCACCACCGGGTGCATGTCCTGCTGTCGAAGTCGGACAAGCTGAGCCGTCACGAGGCGCGCCAGGCGCTGGTGGCCGCCGCCGCGGCCCTGGGTGAAACGGCATCCGTGCAGCTGTTCTCCGCGCACACCCACGCCGGCCTGGACGAGGCCCAACGCATGCTGTCCTCCTGGCTGGAGGAGAGGGCCGAAGCCGGAGCATAAAAACACCCCGATGGCCGCGAGGCCACCGGGGCAGACTAACCCGGCACAGGTCTCGTGTGAACCGGGTTTTACCCGCTCAGGGAGGGAAGCGGGGAGTGCCTTGGCACTCGATAAATTCGACTGACCCCTGCTACGAAAGTTCCCGCTGCTCACCGCAGGAATTCGCAGGACTCATCGCCGGGCTTTCAGACCGCGGAGCGCGACCGGGCGACGTCCGATTTTGTCTCTTCCTGGTCCCGGCCCGGATCTTCAGCGCGGCGTCTCACTCAGGATGTCCGGCTTTTTCTCAAGCGTGCTCCGCAGACGCCAGAATTTCCGACGACACCTTTGCACCTGCGAAAGTCTCATGTAAGACTGAGTCTACTTTTAACCGGCGGACAGGCGAAAACCCGAATTGCCGATTCCCGGCCCGCGACCCGCGACGCTTTCACGGCGGCGGACGCTGGAGTTTCTGGAGCGGCACCTGAGCGGGGAGGGTACGGGGGTTCAGGAGGAGGAGGAGGAAGGAGGCTGAGAGGGCGATGCTGAAGCTGTCTGAGAAGCTGTCTGATGCGGGG
>JAJYTX010000102.1 GCA_021792815.1 Pseudomonadota bacterium | reverse complement strand
CTGGTCGACGACCCGCGCCAGCCGTTGTTCAACCGCGCGCTGCGCGCCGAGCTGCCCTCCGGCTCGACGATCAAGCCGGGGCTGGCCCTCGGAGCCCTCACCGACGGGGTGATCGATGCCCACCAGCGGGTATTTGCCGCCTATGCCTATCACCTGCCCGGCAGCGCCCATCTCTACCATAACGCCATGCATGAATTCTGCGGTTGGATGACCATGCGCACGGCCATCATCATGTCGTGCGACGTGTACTTCTACCGCCTCGCCCACTTGATGGGGATCGACCGCATCGCGTCCTGGCTGCCGGATTTCGGCTTCGGCCGGCTCACCGGCATCGACATTCCGGGCGAGCTGCCGGGATTGGTGCCCTCGAGGGCATGGAAGGCGTCACATTTCAGGAACCCGGCACAGCGCGAGTGGTTCCCCGGCGACACGGTGATCCTCGGCATCGGCCAGGGCTACTTCCTCACCACCCCGCTGCAGCTGGCACACTACACCGCCATGCTGGCCACCCGCGGCCTCAACTTCAGGCCCCGGCTGGTCACCGGGATCCGCAATCCGCGCACCGGCAGGATCCATTGGAAGCGCCCCGTGCTGCAAGGCAACCTCACCCGGATCAGTGCCGCCTCCTGGAAAGTGATCGTCAAGGCGATGATCGGCGTGACCACGAAACCCCGGGGGACCGCCTACTGGCAATTGCGCGACAGCACCTACCCCATTGCCGGCAAGACCGGCACGGCGCAGCTGGTGAGCGAGAAGGCGAACGGCGCCTCCAGCGAGGAAGAGTACAAGACGAAGGGAACGCTCGAGAAACTGCGCGACGACGCGTGGTTCATCGCGTTTGCGCCGGCGCAGAATCCGCGGATCGCAGTCGCCGTACTCGACGAGCATGCCGGCTGGGGATCGACGGGGGCCGCGCCGATTGCGCGCAAGGTGATGGACGCGTATCTGCTCGGACCCGACGGCAAGCTGCTCGCCGACCCGGGCCGAGGACGGTTCTCGGAGCCCGCCGACCTCAAGGCACGGGTCCTGCCCGGGGTGTCTGCGACGCTCACGCCGCTGCAACTGGCGGCCCGGCCGAGCCCTCCTTCGATCGAGTCCCGGGTCGTGGCGGCGGAGACCCGCCCACGATGATCCACGAAGAGCTGTCGACGGAGTCCCGGGCGCGACGCACCCTGAGCGGCGCGGCACGGGTGCTGCTCGCGCTGAAGATCGATGGACCGCTGGTGATCGGCCTCGGCCTCACCGCCGCGTACGGACTGATCGTGCTGTACAGCGCCTCGGCGGAGAACCTGCCGATGCTGCTGCGGACGGGACTGCGCCTGGTGTTGGGAGCCATCGTGATGCTCGCCCTCGCGCGGGTCCATCCCAACCTGCTGCGTCGGGCCTCTCCCTGGCTCTACGGGTTCGGCATTCTGCTGCTGCTCGCCGTGGCGCTGGTCGGCCACGTGCACCTCGGCGCCAAACGCTGGCTCGACCTCGGCCCCATCCACTTCCAGCCATCGGAGCTGATGAAGCTCGCCGTGCCCATGATGTGCGCCTGGTATCTGCAGGAGCGGCCGCTGCCGCCTCGCTGGAACGACCTCGCGCTCCTGGCGCTCATCATCCTCGCGCCGGTGGGGCTCGTGGCCAAGGAACCGGACCTCGGGACCGCCATGCTCATTGCCGCCGGAGGCGGCGTCGTGGTGTTCCTCGCCGGTCTGCGCAAACGCGTCATCGTCACGCTGCTGCTGCTGGTCGCGGCCGGCGCGCTGTTCGGCATGCGATTCATGCACGGCTATCAGCGCGAGCGCCTGGTCAGCTTTCTGAACCCGCAGGCCGATCCGCTCGGCGCCGGTTACCACATCATCCAGTCGCAGATCGCCATCGGCTCCGGCGGTGTGTTCGGCCAGGGCTGGATGGCCGGCAGCCAGGCCCAGCTCGACTTTCTGCCCGAGCGAACCACGGATTTCATTTTCGCGGTGATCGGCGAGGAATTCGGTCTGCTCGGTCTGGTGGGGCTGCTGCTGCTTTACGTGTTCGTGATCGGCCGCTCGCTCTATCTGTCCATGCAGGGACCGGATACCTTCTCGCGGCTGCTCGGCGGCAGTATTGCGCTCACCTTCTTCGTGTACGTGTTCATCAACGCCGGCATGACCACCGGGCTCGTTCCCGTGGTGGGCGTACCGCTGCCGCTCGTGAGCTACGGCGGCAGTTCCGTGGTGACGGTGCTGTCAGGTTTCGGTATTCTCATGTCGTTGTATTCGCACCGCAAGCTCATGGGCTAGCTCAGGCTTGATCGGCGGCTTCGATTCGATATTCTCTGGCGCACCCGAGGCAGTCACGCCAACGTGTTCCCGCGTATCCTTTCTTTCCTGTCGCGCTCGATTCTGCCAACGCTGATTGCGCTGGCCGTGCTCGCGCGCCCGGCTGCCGCGCTCGAGACGCCGGCACCGTTCCCGCACGCGCAGCTCGCCCGGTTTGCCTCGCGGGTCGCACGGCGCGACTCGTTGAGCCGCCGCTGGGTGCTGCGGGTGCTCTCGCAAGCCCGCGCGCAGCCGCACATCATCGACATGATGACCCGCCCTGCCGAGCAGGTGCTGCAGTGGTGGCAGTACCGGCGGATCTTCCTGACACCGGAGCGTATTGCCCTGGGCGCGCAGTTCTGGCACCAGCACCGGCAAGCGCTCGAGCGCATCGGCGCCGAGCAGGGCGTCGCGCCCCGCTACATCGTCGCCATCCTCGGGGTGGAGACCTATTATGGACGCGGCACGGGGTCGTACCGCGTACTCGATGCGCTCTCGACCCTGACCTTCGACTATCCGCCGCGCAGGCGCTTCTTCGGCCGGGAGCTCGAGCAGTTCCTGGTACTGGCGCACCGCGACGGACTCGACCCGCTCACGGTGAAAGGGTCCTACGCCGGCGCCATGGGTCCGATGCAGTTCATGCCGTCGGCCTACCTGCGTTACGCCGTCAGCACCAATGGGCGCGCGCCCAATCTGTTCACCGACTGGAGCGACATCTTCGCCAGTGTCGCCCACTACCTGCGCGCGCACGGCTGGCAGCCGGGCGAACCGGTGCTCGCCCCGGTCACCGTCGAACCGGGCGCGACCTTCCGGGTCGATCCGCATGATCTGGCGCTCGACCGGACGATCGGCGCTCTGGCGCAGCAGGGCGCGCGGGTCGAGAGCGGCCTGCCGGCCGGTACGCCGGTGATGCTGCTGCTCGCCGATGGGCGGTCCGGACCGGTCTATCGCGCCGGTTTCCACAACTTCCGGGTGATCCTCAGCTACAACGACAGCGCGCTGTACGCCATGGCGGTCAACGACCTGGCGCAGGCCATCGCGCAGCAGATGCGCTCGCCGCGCAGCACGATGGCCAGCGCCGCGGATCCGCACAGGTGAGAGCGGCGGCGCTGCTCGCCGCGGCCGGCGCGGCGGCGCTGCTCGCGGGCTGTGCCACCACCCGGCAACCGCCGGCGGCGCCCACCGGCCTGCCGCCGCTGCCGGCTGACTGGCGCACGATCCCGAATGCCGTTCCGCACTACATGCCACCCGCGCCGCGCGGCAACCCTCCGTTCTATGAGATCGACGGCAGGCGCTACGATGTGCTCTCCAGCGCGGCCGGTTATGACGTCATCGGCGTCGCTTCCTGGTACGGACCGACGTTCGACGGCCAGTACACCGCGGATGGCGATCGGTACAACATGTACGCCATGACCGCGGCCAACAAGGTGCTGCCGCTGCCGACCTTCGTGCGCGTGACGGATCTGAGCAACGGCCGCAGCGTCATCGTGAAGGTGAACGACCGCGGGCCGTTCGTGGCGCATCGGCTGATCGATCTGTCGTATCTGGCCGCCGCCAAGCTGGGGATGCTCGGCACCGGCACCGCCCTGGTGCGGGTGCAGGCCCTCTCGCCGGATCGCCCCGAAAGCCTCGCGAGCGCCGTCGCGGCCGCGGGCCCGTTGCTGTATGTGCAGGTCGGTGCGTTCGCCGTGCCGGCCAATGCCGAACGGGTCTTCACCCGGCTGCAGGCCGGCGGAATTCCCGATGTATTCATTCTCTCTCCGGCGGTGACCGGGGGACGGCTTTACCGCGTGCGGGTCGGTCCCATTCGCGATGTGCCCCAATTCGACCGGCTGGCCGCCCGGCTCACGGCCCTCGGCTATCCGGGCGCGCGGCTGGTCGAGCCATGACGCCCACCGGTCGAAGAACTATCCACCGCGGGCGCGATCTTATCCTGCGCGCCCGCCGCCCCACTCAATCTGGAGGACTATCCGAGATGCCCCGCTCGTCTGCCGTCGCCGCGCTGGCGGCCTTCGCGCTGCCTGTGCTGAGCGCGCTCGCCCCGAGCGCCCGGGCCGTCACCGTCCCGGTCCCGGTGCCACCGCCCCCGGCGCTCAATGCTGCCTCGTACATCCTCGTCGACTTCGATACCGGGAAAGTCCTGGCGGCGAAGAATCCCGATGAGCAACGGCCGATGGCCAGTCTCACCAAGCTCATGACCGCCTACATCGTGTTCTCGGCGCTGAAGGACGGGCAACTGACGCTCAATTCGCCGGTGAACATCAGCAAGGCGGCCTGGCGCACCGGCGGCTCACGCATGTTCATCAATCCGGGCACCCAGATTCCGGTGATCGACCTGCTGAAGGGTCTGATCGTGGACTCAGGTAACGACGCCGCCGTGGCGCTCGCGCAGCGGGTCGGCGGCACCCGGGCCGGCTTCGTCGCGCTGATGAACGAGTACGCGGCACGGCTCGGCCTGCACTCGACTCACTACGCGGACGTCAACGGCCTGCCCGTGCCCGACCATCACACCACGGCCCGTGACCTCGCGACGCTCACCGCGGCGATCATCCGCGACTTCCCACAGTATTACCCCATCTTCAAGATCAAGAAATTCACCTGGGATCACATCACCCAGCGCAACCGCGTCACGCTGTTGTGGACCGACCCGTCGGTGGACGGACTGAAGACCGGTTACACGAAGGCCGCCGGTTACTGCCTGATCGCCTCGGCGGTGCGCCACGGCATGCGCCTGATTTCGGTCGTGCTCGGTGCGCCGAGCTGGAACGCGCGCTTGAGAGACAGCGAGGCGCTGCTCAATTACGGCTACAGCTTCTACCGGACCGAGCAGGTCGCCACCGCGCGGGCGCCCATCGTCCGGCCCCGCGTGTACGATTCGGCGGCGGGCTACGTGCCCGTCGGCACGGCAGACACGGTGTACGTCACCGAGCCCAACGGCCGCGATGCGCGGCTCTCGACGCGCATTCAGTGGAGCGGCTGGCCGCTCGAGGCGCCGCTCGCCGCGGGCGCGGTGGTCGGCACGGAAATCGTCACCGACGGCGGCGGGCAGGTGGTCAAGCGCATCCCGGTCGTCACTCTGGCCCCGGTGCCCGAGGGCGGGTTGCTGACGCGTGTCTCGGATGACATCCGGCTGTGGTTTGCGCGCTAGCGAACCTCTGATCCGGCAGGCAGTCCCATGGCCGCTCCGTTCCCGATCTGTTACCTCGACGGCGACTATCTGCCGATCGGCGAAGCGCGCATCTCGCCGCTCGACCGGGGGTTTCTGTTCGGCGACGGCGTGTACGAGGTAATGCCCGTCTACGGCGGCCGGCCGTTCCGCCTGGAAGCGCATTGCGCGCGCCTCACGCGCAGCCTGGCCGAGCTGCGCATGCGCGACCCGCTCTCGCGGCAGCAGTGGCGGCAGATGTTCTCGACCCTCATTGAACACAACGGCGGCGGCGACCAGTACCTCTACTGGCAGGTGAGCCGGGGAGCCGAGAGCAGCCGCACTCACGCTCCGCTTCCGGACATCCGGCGCACCATTTTCTCCTTCTGCGCGCCGCTGCCGGCGACGCCGCCCGCCGTGCTGGCGCAAGGACTCGCCTGCGTGACGGCCGCCGATACCCGCTGGGCCCGCTGCGACATCAAGTCCACGGCGCTGCTCGCCAACGTGCTGCTGCGCCAGCTGGCGGTGGATGCCGGCGCGGCGGAAACCATTCTCCTGCGCGACGGACAGCTGACCGACGCGTCCGCATCCGCGGTGCATGTTGTGATAGGCGGCGAGCTGCGCACCCCGCCGAACTCCCCGGCCATCCTTCCGAGCACCACCCGCACGGTGGTGGAAGAACTGGCGGCGCGCGCCGGGGTGCCGTGGCGCGCGGCGCCGGTCAGCGAGGCCGAGTTGCGCGGCGCCGAGGAGATCTGGATCTCGGCCGCCACGCGCGAGGTGCAGCCGGTGACACGTCTCGATGGCCGGCCCGTGGGCGATGGCCGGCCCGGCGCGCTGTGGCGACGCGTCCACGAGGCATTCCAGCGCTGGAAGCGCGAGCTTCAGGACCAGCCGTGGTGAACGAGTCCCTGCTCAACTTTCCGACCGACTATCCGATCAAGGTGATCGGCCGCCCCTCGGACGAATTCCGCGCCAGGGTGCACGCCACAGTGCTGCGGCACGTGCCGCTGCTCGAGGCCGAGCGGATCAGCGAGCGCCTGAGCGGCAGCGGCAATTTCCTGTCGATCTCCTACACCATCCTCGCCGAGAGCCGCGAGCAGGTCGAGGCGCTCGCCGCGGACCTCAAGGCCTGCGAGGGCGTCATGCTGTTGATCTGAGCGGCGCGCGGCACTCCAACCGATGGCGCGCTGCGCAGTGCGGCGGCATCCGGCGATTTCGAGCGGCCGCTGCCGCAAGGCCCGCCCGCCCGCGGCGGCAGACCGATCAGACGCAATCGCCCGCGTACAGGCGCCGCAGCACGTGCGGCAGCAGTCCTTCCTGCGCCGCGGCGATCGAATCGACGCCGCACAGGTCGACGAGCCGGGTCATCGTCAGTCCCGGATAGCCGCAGGGGTTGATCCGCTCGAACGGCTCGAGGTCGTTGACCACGTTCATCGCGATTCCGTGGTAACTCGCGCCCCGCCGTACGCGTATGCCGACGCTCGCCAGTTTTCTCCCCTCGACATACACGCCCGGCGCCTCGCGACGGCATTGCGCCGCGAGCCCGAGCATCGCCGTGTAGTCGATCACGGCACGCTCGAGCGCCGTCACCAGATCGCGCACACCCAATCCGGCGCGCCTGAGGTCGACCAGCGCATACACCACGAGCTGCCCCGGACCGTGATAGGTGACCTGACCGCCGCGATCGATCCGCACCACGGGAATATCGCCAGGGGAAAGCACGTGCGCCTCGCTCGCGTTCATTCCAAGGGTGAACACCGGCGGATGCTCGAGCAGCCACACCTCATCGGGCGTGCTCGCCGTGCGCTCATCGGTGAAGCGCTGCATCGCCCGCCACGTCGGCTCGTACTGCTGCAGACCGAGGCGGCGCACCGCCGGTGTCGGCAGGGGATCCCCCGGGGCACCCCGACGCTCCTCCGCCGGGCGCCCCGATACCCCGGCCGGGTTGCCGGTGAGCGGCCGCACGGGCCTAGCCCGGGCCGGCGAGAGCGGAATTGTCGAGGCCGGCGTTGTTGCGGTTGAGCGCCTGCTCGGCACGATAACTGGAGCGCACCAGCGGTCCGGAGACACACTCCAGGAAGCCCAACTTCAGGGCACTCTCCCGGTAGCAATCGAACTGCCCCGGAGTGACGAAGCGCTGCACCGGCAGATGGTTCACCGTGGGACGCAGGTATTGACCCAGGGTGATGATATCGACTCCGACGGCGCGCAGATCGCGCAGCGTCTGCTCGATTTCCGCGTCGGTTTCGCCGATGCCGAGCATCAGGCTGCTCTTGGTGAGCACGCCGGGTCGATGGCGCTTGCCGTGCGCCAGGACTTCGAGCGTCTGCTCGTAGCCGGCGCGGGGATCGCGCACCGGATGAGTCAGACGCCGCACGGTCTCGATGTTCTGCGCGAACACATC
>JAJYTX010000101.1 GCA_021792815.1 Pseudomonadota bacterium | reverse complement strand
GGTGATCTGGCGATCGACGAAGTCGAGCAGCGGATCATGCCCGCGCCAGCCCAGGGGCGCCATGAGCAACACCATCATGCGCCACACCAGAGAGCCCACCGGCGGATGGCCCCGGGAATCGGCGATGGCGGCCTGCAGTTGCGCATCCCAGGCGGGGCCGAGAAACGCGAACGGCGCGATGATCGCGCCGGCGCTGACGCCGGTCACGAGCTCGAACCGCGGCCGGGCGTGCGCCTCGGACAGCCCTACGAGGGCCCCGGCTCCGAAGGCTGCGTTCGAGCCGCCACCCGACAGCGCCAGGATCCGGATGCGCCGTCCCGCTGCCGCGCGGCGCAGACCCTGCAGAAAAGCCGGTGCGCCGTGGGTGAAACCGGCGAGGTCGGTGGTGACCAGCCGGACCCTCGAGGCGTAGCCGACCGGCTCGGCCTGGCTGATCGTGCTCGGGGGCGGAGCGCGCCGCGCCACCGTGACACAACCGCCGAGCAGCATCAAAGAGCAGACCCACAGTACCGTGCCGCGCATTGGCGCCATCAGCTCATCGGATCTCCGCGGTTCGAGACTCGGACCACAGGCTCGATCTGCCTTCGGCCGGCCATGGGCTCGACCCATGGCACAGCCGCCGATCCGCGCCCGCGCGGGCTGCCGTCCACGGTCGGCGTCGCGCTCACAGGGCTCCCACCGCGTAGGCGAGCCGCAACCGCGAGAGCGCCTCGTCAAGCACCGCGTCGTCACGGTTCTCGCTGGCCCGCGTCTCAAGGGTGACCGCCTCCAGAACCTGGGTATTGGAGGCGAGGCCCACCGAGTAGAGCTGGCGCGAAATGCGCAGGTTCTCGGCGGCCTGCGCCGTCGCGGCCCGCGAGGCGGCGACCCGGGCGCGCGCCGAGGCGAGCGCCAGCCAGGCGGTGCGAACCTGGAGTTCGATTCGTGAGCGCAGATCCCGCAGTCGCCGCTCGGCGGCGCGGCTGCGGGCGTGCAGCGCGTCGGCCTGGTTGGCCGCCTGGTTGCCATCGAACAGCTTCCAGGTGAAGCCGACCCCCACCGTCGAGAAGTTCTCGCGATTGAGGATCTGATTGTCGAAATGCGTGAACCCGCCCACCGCGGCGAGCTGCGGCAGCCGGCTCGCGTTCTCGGCCCGGGCCCGCGAGGCGAGGGCGGTGGCCTCGGAGGCGAGCGCCGTGAGCTCGCCGCGTGATGCGAGCGCCCGCCGCAACAGCGTCGTCAGCGGCAGATCATCGACCGGACAGGGCGGAAGACCCTCGGCCAGCTGCGGGACCCGGCCGAGCGGCTCGCCGAGCAGGCGGTTGTAATCGGCCCTCGCGATCGACAGCGAGCTGGTGGCGCCGACTTTCGCCTCTTCGGCGTTGGCGAGCGCCACCTCGGCGGCGAGCAGGTCGCTCTTGGCCACCAGCTGACGGTGAAACATGTCGCGGACGTCGCGCAGATGCGCCCTGAGGCTCCTGACCGCCGAGTCCGCCACGGTCAGCTGGCTTTGCGCCCGCAGCACACCCACATAGGCCTGGGCCACCGCCAGCTTCAGGTCCGCGAGCGTGGCGCGCTCCGCGGCCGACGCGCCGGTGAGCCCGGCGCGCGCCGCGCGGATTCCCGCCGTGATCGCCCCGCCGGCGTAAATCGGAATCTTCATCTGCACCGTGCCGCTCACGTACTGATTGTCACGGAAAATCGGCCCCGAGCGGAACGCCAGTGCGGGCGTCACCACATCGAGCTCAGGCGCCTGACCGAGGTGGGTGTAGCCGACACGGGCGCTGACGCTCGGCCAGCGCGCATCCCGCGCCGCGCGTTCGCTGGCGCGCGCCCCCTGGACATCGGCGGCGGCGGCCGCGAGCGCCTGGTTACGCGTGATCGCCAGCTGCCACGCCTGCTCGAGCGTCTCGGCGGCGGCCGGCGCAACCGCCGTCACCGCGAGCGCCAGCATCATCACGAGGCTTCTCGCGACCGGCACTCTCATGGTCCGGTGCCTTTCAGGGAAGTGATGCCGAGCAACTTCAGGACGTAGGTCTCGTACAGCGGCGTGATCGATCCGGTACGCACCTTGCGCAGGAAGTATTTCTCGAATGCCACTTTTCCGAGATGCACCCACTTGCCCATCCTCGCCCAGGTGACATTGCGCGGCGGGATCTGCGGCAGGGCCACGAAGGCCGCGCCAGTATCGCCGAAGTCGGCGAGGCACACGGCATTCCAGCTCGCCCGCGCGCTCGCCGGCAGACCGGCGAGCTCCGCCGCGACGTTCTCGCAGATCGCCGTGACCATCGACTCGATCATGTACCCGGTCTTCGGCGCGCCGGTCGGCACCGGGGTTGCCTCCACGGGTGGGATGGCCACACACACACCCGCCGAGAAGATGTTGGGATATTGCTTCGAGCGCTGCTGCTCGTCGATCAGCACGAAGCCGCGGGGGTTGCACAGCCCCGGGACCGCGGCCACGGCATCCACGCCCTTGAACGCCGGCAGCACCATGGCGAAGCGGAATCCGATCTGATGCTCCTTCTTCGGCTTGCCGTCCTCATCGTACTCGAGGACCGTCATCGAGTCTGCGCCGACCGCGCTCACCCTGGCATTGGCGATCCATTTGATGTGGCGCTGGCGCAGCTCCGATTCCAGCAGCCCCTTGCTGTCTCCCACCCCGCCGAGGCCGAGATGTCCGATATACGGCTCGCTGGTGACGAAGCTGATCGGCACCCGGTCGCGCAGCTTGCGCCGGCGCAGATCCGCATCGAGGATCATCGCCAGCTCGTACGCCGGTCCGAAGCAGCTCGCGCCCGCGGCGGCGCCGATCACCACCGGTCCGGGCTGCTGCAGGAACTGCTGGTATTTCTCCCAGGCCCGTATCGCATGTTCCTGGGTGCAGATCGACTGGGTATGTCCGTCGGGTCCGAGGCCCGGCACCTCCTCGAAGGCGAGCTTCGGTCCGGTGGCGATCACCAGGTAGTCATAGGCGACGGTGCGCTGATCGGCGAGCGTCAAAGTCCGGCCCTCGGCGTCGATCGAGACCACCGCAGTGTCGATCCAGTCGATTCCTTTGGCGGCCAGCGGTTCGCGCAGCGCGACCCGGGTCTGCGCCTGATCCCGCCACCCGACCGCCACCCACGGATTGGAGGGCGTGAACTCGAAGTAAGGCGACGCTCCGATGAGCGTGACGCGGTGGGCCTTGCCGAGACGCTTGCGCATCTCGTAGGCGCAGGGAACGCCGCCCAGACCCGCGCCGATGATGGCTACGTGTGCCATGAGAACCCCCACGAGAGAAACTCTCGCAAGCGAGTGACGTCGTTCACGATCCGGATGGCGCGCCCGTCACTCATGAGCCGGCGCCTGCGGCGCTCAGCGCACGCCGCTCTTTTCGCTTCAGGTACGCATAGTAGAGAACCGGGATCACGATCAGCGTCAGCAGCGTCGAGACGAAGATGCCGAACAGGAGCGAGATCGCCAGTCCGTTGAAGATCGGATCGGGCAGGATGAACAGGGCTCCGAGCATGGCGGCCACGGCCGTGAGGGCAATGGGCTTGGCACGGATCGCTCCGGCACGCACCACTGCCTCCTCGAGCGGATAGCCGGCGCGCACCGCCCCGTCGATGAAATCGACCAGCAGGATGGAGTTGCGCACGATGATGCCGGCCAGCGCGATCATGCCGATCATGGAGGTGGCGGTGAACTGATCCCCGAGCAGCGCATGCCCCGGCATCACCCCGATCACGGTGAGCGGGATCGGCGCCATGATGATGAACGGCACCATGTAGGAGCCGAACTGCGCCACGATCAGCAGGTAGATCAGCACCAGCCCCACCGAGTAGGCGATACCCATGTCGCGAAAGGTCTCGTAGGTGATCTGCCACTCTCCGCTCCACTTGAGCGCGAAGCGGTTCGGATTGGACGGCACGCTCACGAAGCGCTGCTCGAGCGGCCGCCCCGCCACGGTGAGCCGGCGCAGCCGGGCGGAGATGTCGAACATGCCGTACAGCGGGCTGTCGAGCCGTCCGGCCATGTCTCCCATGACATAAGTCACCGGCAGGAGGTCCTTGTGGTAGATCGCGCCATCCCAGGTGCTCTTGCGGACTCGCACCAGCTCCGAGAGCGGCACGAGCGTGCCATCGGTCGCACGCACCCGGAGCGAGAGCACCCGGGTGATCCTCGCCTGGTCGGCCGGCGACAGCTCGAGCCTCACCGGGATCAACTGGCGCTCGCGGCCGATGTGCACGTAGGTCGCATCGAAGCCCGAGAGCGCCATCGAGAGCGTGCGGGTGATCTGTGCCTGGGATACGCCGAGGAGCGCTGCCTTCTGTCGATCGACATCAACGACCAGCCGGCGCGCGGGCGCATCGACAGTGTCATCCGTATCGACAATGCCCGGCGTGGTATCGAACACCTTGCGGATGCGCAGCGCCAGCCGGCGCTGCATGGCGTAGCTCGGGCCGAAGATCTCCGCGACGATGGGCGCGAGCACCGGCGGTCCCGGCGGCACCTCCACCACCTGCAGGGACGCTCCGTAGCGGCGCGCCACCGCGGCGAGCGCCGGGCGCACCGCGAGCGCGATCGCGTGACTCTGCCGATGGCGCTCGTCCTTCGGGATCAGCTCCACGGCGATCTCGCCGTATCGCGGGCTCTGGCGCAGATAATACTGGCGCACCAGGCCGTTGAAGTTCACCGGCGCATGCGTGCCCGCATAGACCTGGTAGTCGGTCACTTCCGGCACCCGCGCGATCACCTGCGCCAGCGCATCGAGCACGCGCGCGGTGCTCTCCACGGTGGTGCCGACCGGCATCTCGACCACCACCTCGAATTCCGACACGTTGTCGAACGGCAGCATCTTGAGCACCACCAGCTTGGCGACCACCAGTCCGCCCGCGACCAGGATCGCCGCGCCGAGCGCCCAGTAGAGCCGATGGCGCCGCTTGCCGCCGTCCGCGCCGGCGAGAAACGGCCCCACCAGGCGCTGGAACAGCCGCAGCAGCGGCGGCTCGGCCGCGTGCTCGGTGGCCGGAATGTGGCTGCGACCGAGGAGCTTGCGACACAGCCAGGGCGTGAACATCAGCGCCACGCCGAGCGAGATCAGCATTCCGGAACTGGCGTTGATCGGGATGGGACTCATGTACGGTCCCATCAGGCCGCCGACGAAGGCCATCGGCAGCAGCGCCGCGATCACCGTGAAGGTCGCGAGAATGGTCGGTCCCCCGACCTCGTCGACCGCCACGGGGATGATGTCGCTCAGCGTGCCGCCACCGAGGCGCATGTGCCGGTGGATGTTCTCGACCACCACGATCGCATCGTCCACCAGGATGCCGATCGAGAAGATCAGCGCGAACAGCGACACCCGGTTGATGGTGAAGCCCCATGCCCACGAGGCGAACAGCGTCGCCGCCAGGGTGACGCTGACCGCGGCGCCGACCACCACCGCCTCGCGCCGCCCCATGGTGAGCATGACGAGCAGCACGACCGAGAGGGTGGCCTCGATCAGCTTCTCGATGAGTTTCAGCGCCTTCTGATCGGCGGTGTGCCCGTAGTCGCGCGTCACCGTGACATGCACTCCCGCGGGAATGTATGCGCCGCTCAGCTCGTGCAGGCGCCGGATCACTCCGTCGGCGATGGTGCTGGCGTTGGTGCCGGTCTTCTTGGCGATCTCGATGGTGACGGCGGGCGCGTAGCTGACTTCGGGCAGGCCGCGGGTGGCGGCGCCGGGGCCGGTGCCGAACCAGACGTAGGAGTGCGCCGCATCGGGCTGCATGCTGACGTCGGCGACGTCGGCCAGGTAGACCGGCCGCCCCTGGTGCACGCCGACCACGAGGTGGGCCACCATGCCGCGGTCGGCCAGGAACTGTCCGGCCTGCACCGGCACCAGCCGGTTGGCCCCGATGAGCGAGCCGGCCTGCAGAGTCAGATTGGCCGCCTGGAGCGAGCGCGCGATGTCGCCCGCGTCCAGTCCGTAGACCGCGAGCTTGCCCGGATCGAGTCGCACGCGCACCAGGCTTTGCGGCGCCCCGAGGACCGAGACCTTGCGCGTTCCGGGCACGCGCATCAGCTGGGTCTCGATGGCATGCGCCACCTTGCCGAGCTGGTACGAGCCGCGGCTGGCATCTCTCGTCCAGAGCGTCAGCGTCATGATAGGCACGTCGTCGATGCCCATGGGGCGTACCAACGGCCTGAGGATCCCGGAGCCCGGAGGCCACAGGTCGCGATGCGAATAGATGGCGTTGTACAGCCGCACGATGGCGGTGGTGCGCGGCTGACCGACCTCGTACTGCACCGTCAGGACGGCGAGCCCCGGCCGCGAGACGGAATAGATGTGCTTGATGCCGCGGATCTCGCTCAGCACCTGCTCCAGGGGTGTGGTGACCTGGCGCTCGACCTGGCGCGAAGACGCGCCTGGAAAGGGGATGAAAACGTTGGCGAAGGTGACGTTGATGTCCGGGTCTTCCTCGCGCGGGGTGATGGCGAGGGCAAACAGCCCCATGGCCACCGCGAGGATGGCGAGCAGCGGGGTGATCTGGTTGTGCAGGAAGCGGCTGGCCAGGCGCCCGCTGAAGCCGAGCTGCCCACTCATGCGCAGCCCCTGACCTGGGCGCCCGACGCCCCAACGGTCATGGCGCCGTCCCCGACACGCCCGGGAAAGGCTCGAGCCGTTGCATGGCCACGAGCGGATCGAGCGCCACCCGATCCCCCGCGACGAGACCCGAAAGCACTTCGACGCGGCTGCCCAGGCGCTCACCGAGGCGCACCTGCTGCATCAGCACGTTGCCGTTGGGCTGCACCAGGTACACCGCCGTCACTTCGCTGCGCCGGATCACCGCGCCAAACGGCACCAACAGCTGGGTCCGCTGTCCGGTGGGGAATGCCGCCCGCACGACCATGCCGGGATACAGCCCCGAAACGCCATCGGGCAGCGCCAGACGGACCCTGAACGTGTTGGACACCGGAGATGCCACCGGAAATACCGTGACGCGTCGCGCGCGGACGGCATGACCCTCCACATACACGGTCGCGCGGCCGGTGCTGCGCACCCCGGCGGCGAGCGACTGGGGAATGCTCACCACCACCCGCAGGTCCCTCAGCGAGGCCACCTTCACCAGAGGCGTGCCCGGGGCGACCGCCTCGCCCACCTGGACCATGCGCTCGACGACGACCCCCGCGTATGGCGCCCGGATCTCGGTGTACGCCACCCCTTCGGTGGCGCTGGTGACGGCTGCGCGGGCCGCATTCAACTGGGCGAGCGCAGCGTCCCGTTCAGCCGTCACCCGGTCGAGGTCCGCCTTCGGCACGACCTGCTGGTCGTACAGGGCGAGGATACGCCGGTAACGCGTCTGCGCTTCCGTAGCCCGGGCCGCGGCAGCATGCAGGGCGGCCTGCGCCTGATGCAGATCCGCTCGCTGTATCGTCGAGCGCAACTTCATGAGCAACGCGCCGGCCGGCACGACGTCGTCCACGTCGTGATAGACAGCCGCCACCCGCCCGGAAGTCTGAGCCGCCATCGTGGCCCGGTTGACGGCCTGAACGACGCCGTCGAACAGCCGCTGCGCGGCAGTCTGCTCAGGCTCGACCCGCACCGATGCCAACGGAGCCCCAGCCCGGGGATGTGGCGGCACATGATGCGTGCCGCATCCGGCGAGCGTCGCGGCCGTCAACGCGGCGGCCAGCCACAACCGTGATCCGACCATGTGTCCCCTGCCTTGCGCGGAGCGGTTCAGAACGCGGCGCCCGGCTTGACCCCGAGGCGCTTCAGCAGCATCGCCAGCGGACAGGCGCCGGTGAATGCCGCCTGCAGCATGTTCGCGCCCACGAACAGCGGCAGCAGCAGCCACCAGGCATTGACCAGCCAGCCGAGCAGGGTTCCGACGAGCACCATGGTCCCGGCAAAAGCGAACACAACGCGATCGATCGACATAACGGCCTCCAGTGCGGTCCGCCGGA
>JAJYTX010000100.1 GCA_021792815.1 Pseudomonadota bacterium | reverse complement strand
GTACGCCTCCAGCGCCTCCCCAGTGCGTCCTGTGGCCAGTTTCCGCGTGGCCTCCTTCTGCCAGGCCCTCCTCTGCCGCCGGACCTCGGTGAGCTCCACCATTCCCGCCTGGCTCGCGAGCCCGCGGAACGGCGCGCCCGCCTCGATGGCCTGCAGCTGCTCCGGATCCCCCACCAGCACCACCTTGGCGCCGGCGCCCTCGGCACGCTCGAGCACGCCGGCGAGCTGCCGTGTTCCCACGAGGCCGGCTTCGTCGATCACCAACACATCACGAGGGGTAAGCGCCTCGCGCCCACCCGACCAGGCCAGCTCCAGACTGGCCAGAGTCCTCGAGGAAATCCCGCTCGACGTCTCGAGGTTCTCGGCCGCGATCCCGGAAAGCGCCGCACCCTTCACCGTCAGTCCCTGCGCCTCCCACGCCCGCCTGGCGCTCTCGAGCATGGTGCTCTTGCCGGCGCCGGCCACCCCGACCACCACGGAAAGATCGGCGCCGCCGGTCACGTGCTCGAATGCCTCGCGCTGCTCAGCGGAAAGCCGCCCGCCGGCGAGCACCTGCTCCCGATGAGCCGCGGAGACCTCATGCCCCTGAGAGCGCGCCAGCCGCTCCCCGCGATCGAGGAGCGAGCGCTCGCGGCGGAGCATTTCCTGGGTGGTATATCGGGTCTCTCCCCGCTCATCCTTACCCAGGGCGACGAGCTCGTCAGCGGTCTTCACCTTAAGGAAGACCGCCTGGAACTGCTCGGCGCCATCGGTCTTGGTGTTGAGGTACCTGGCGAGATCCCGCTCGGTGAAAGTCGCCTGGCTGTAGGTCAGCGCCGTCAGGGCGATCCCAGGGTCCTCGAGGATCCGCCGGCCGTTCTCGGCGGCGATCGCGCGACTCTCGGCTACCCGGTCGGCGAGATTGCGCGGGAGCTCCGGCTCCTGCTGCCGCTCGAGCGACAGGCCAATCTTCCGTCCCGGCACCAGATCGATCCCCTGCGCCTCGAGCGTCCGGTGATCGATGCGGATGTCGAGCCCGGCGCGCGCCAGGTGCTCGTTGGCCGACTGCGCCCACTCCCCTCGCCACGCGACGAGCTGCGCCTTCGCATTCCAGTCCCTCCGCTTCAACCCGAAGCCGGTCTCGGTCACCGACCGGGTCGTGAGCAAGAGGTGCGCATGGGGATTCTCCGGGTTGTCCCGGTGGATCGCGAAGTCGGCCACCATGCCCTTCGAGACGAATGAGCGCCGGACGAAATCGCGCATGAGCTCGACCTGCTGGTCCTTCGAGAGCTCCACCGGCAATGCGATCTCGAGCTCGCGGGCCACCTGCGCGTCCTTCCGCCGCTCGCTGCGCTCGACGGTGTTCCACAACGTCGTCCGGTCGTACACCCAGCCCGCAGCACCCTCCGGAGCGATGATCTCCGTGTGCTCAACGCCGGGCTTCTCGGTGTAATCAAAGCTGTACCCAGTCCGCTCGTCGGTGAGACACGAGCCCGAGCGATAGGCGGCGGCGCCCACGGCGGAGCGGCCCTCCGCGCGCGAGACCATCTTGGCGTGCAAGTGGTAGATGGCCACGGGACTCTCTGAACTCCGCTCTGGCGGCCCACCGGGCCGCTCCCATCTCCGACGTCGCGTAGCGACGTATAAGTGCGCAGTACGCACAAACGCTGCTTCGAGGTAGCCTACGCCAAGGCACAGCAGTACGCTACTCTGAATGCCGCGCGAGTCGTGCGCGCACCGGACGGGAAGGCTCGAACAAGCCGGAACGGCCCTGACTGCCGCAAAGCTCAATCGCTCATGGCACTACCGGGGAGGTCGACCATGCCGAAGCTCGACGAACAGATCGCCGCCCTCGAGACGAGACTCAAGGAGCTAAAGTCCCGGCAACAGAGGATCTCCGCCCGCCAGCGAGCGCTCGAGGCCCGCCGCAACCGCAAGACCGACACCCGGCGCAAAATCCTGGCCGGCGCAATCGTGCTCGCGAAGGTGGAAGCCGGCGAGATTGACGAGAAGCGCTTCCGCCAGTGGGTCGAGGAGACGCTCACCCGCCCCGAGGACCGGGCGCTGTTCGGGTTGCCGGCGCGACCCGACTCTTCCGCGGCGTGAGCCTGCCGGATTGGACGACACCCCGAACCAAGGGTACTTTTACGCCATGCCTGTGAGTCTCGCCCCATTCCGCCAGGAGATCGCCCGACTTTGCGCTGCGCACCAGGTGCGGCGCCTGGATCTGTTCGGCTCGGCGCACGGGCAGACGCTGCCTCCGCCGACCAGCGACGTTGATTTTCTGGTGGAGTTCGCGCCGCTCGCCCCTGCCGACTACGCGCGGCAGTACTTTGCCCTACGCGAGGCCTTGAGCGAGCTCCTCGGCCGCGAGGTGGATCTCGTCGTCGAGCGGGCCGTCCGCAATCCCTACTTCCTGGCCAATGTGCAGCATTCGAGAGAGCCGCTCTTTGCCGCCTGAGGCCCCACTACCGGTCGAGACGCTCAAATACTGCTTCGACATCGATCAGGCGGCCGGGCGGATCCGTCAGTTCACCGCGGGGAAGACCCTCGACGACTATCAGCATGACATCATGCTGCAATCCGCTGTGGAGCGCCAGTTCGAGATCATCGGCGAAGCGGTGAGCCAGCTCGCCAAACGAGACCCTCGAACCGCGGACCGGATCCCGGAGTACCGGCGCCTCATCTCCTTCCGCAATGTGCTGATCCACGGGTACGCGGAGGTGGACGAGGTCCTGGTGTGGGGCTTCATCGAGTCCCACCTGCCAGGGCTCCTGACCATTGTCGGTGCGATTCTGGCTGCTTCGCCGCCCTCCTGAGGAACGGCGTCCCGGTCACGTTCAAGGTGCGGCGGCTAATCCGCTCGATCGCCTGCACCGTGTGGCCGCGGTAGCCGGGCAACCGCGGCGCATCACTCAAACTGGACGGGCCTCGGCCAGTACGCGATCCCGGAAGCTGTCCGGCAGCGCTCGGGGCGTCAGCACCTGGACCTCGAGGCCCAGGAGCTCCCGCAGCTCCCGGCGGATCGCGCCGATGTCGAACAGGGACATGCGCGGCCGAGGATCTGAGCCTGCGCTCTCAGATTGAGGGCATACCCCTGCCGTTTTGATCACGGTTGGTGAGGGAACGGAGCGTGACGCCCTCAGCCATCTTGATCGGGCGGAGTCGGTTTGATCAGGCGGCCGGCGGCGGGTCGAGCTCGTCGACCATCTGCTCGAAGGTGACCGTGAAGGTGGGTTCGTACTGGTTGGGATGGGTGCGGACGAACTCAATGACCTTGCGATAGCAGTCTGCTGCGGCCTTCTTCTCGCCGCGCGCCTCGTAGACCATCCCGAGGCGGTCGTATCCGTCATGGACCTCGGGGTAGCGCTCAAGGAATGCCCTGGCCGCGCGCTCGGCTTCGTCGAGCTTGCCTTCGTGGACGAGATCGATCACCGCGTTGGAGTCGCGGGTCAGTTCGTCGCCGTCGTCCTCAAGGAGACCTCCGCAGAAGTCGCACTCGTGATGGCCGTGGTCATGATTGTGGGCGTGCCGTGCCGCCTCGGCGACGCGAGCCTCGGCCGCCGTTTTGAGTGCGACGCTCGCGGCTTGTTCATCCTTCGGCAGGCAGCAGCGCTTGTATTTTTGCCCACTGCCGCACGGGCAGGGATCATTGCGTCCGATCTTGGTCATGACTCGGGAGAGGGCGCGATGTGTCAGCGGGTATTGAGCGATGCGGCATTTTACCGGCTATTGCTGCGTGTGGATGAGGATATGGCCACCGCCGAGCGGACGCGGCGCTGCCAGGTGTGCGGTGCGGCGCTGCACGCGGGGCACTTTGCCCGCAAGCCTCGCGGTGTGCCGGCAGGAGTCGGGGAGGACTATCGCAAGCGCTTCAGCTTCTGCTGCGCGAACCGGGAGTGTCGTAAGCGGCGCATGCCACCCTCGGTGCGCTTTCTGGGCCCGAAGGTATACCCGTTCGCGGTTGTGGTGCTGATCTCGGCGATGCGCTGCGGGCCGAGCCCGAGGCGGATGCATGAGCTGCAGGCACTCATTGGGGTGAGCCGGCATACCGTGGTGCGCTGGCGGCGCTGGTGGTGCGAGCTGCTGCCCGAGAGCCGCTTCTGGCGTGGGGCCGCCGGGACACTCATCCCGCCGGTGGCCGTGCAGGAATTGCCCGCCTCGCTCCTGGAGCGCTTTGCCGGCACCTGTGCCGAGCGGCTGTTGTCGCTGTTGCGCTGGCTATCTCCGATCTGTACCGGGGGCCCTGCCGTGCACGCTGCATAACGGGGCGGTGCTCGCCCGCAGAGGATGCCCGTCGCGGGCGGTGTCGGTGCCCATTACGGTGCGCCCATCCGAAGCAGACGAGGAATACCGGGATGGGCAAGTCGAAAGATCCTACCGTCCACGAGCGGTGGGCGAGGTTGCGCTTCTCCGTGGTCGGCCAAATGCTCGCCGCGCCACCCAAGCGTGGCGAATTGCAGCGCGAGCTCAAGGCGCTCGCCGCGCGCACTTGGCGCCATCCGGTGAGCGGCAAGCCGGTGCGATTTGGCCTCTCCACGATCGAGCGCTGGCTGCGGCAAGCCCGCCGGGAGAACCACGATCCGGTCGGGGTGCTGCGCCGCAAGGTGCGCTCGGACGCAGGCCGGCAGGACTCGGTGAGCCTGGCGGTGCGCGAGGCGCTGCGCGCGCAGTATGCAGCTCACTCGAGCTGGTCGACTCAACTTCATTACGATAACTTGCGCGCCCAGAGCGAGCGCAACCCGGCCCTCAGACCCATACCGTCGTACTCGAGCATCCGGCGCTTCTTTGAAGCCCAAGGCTGGCGCAAGCGCCGGCGACTGACCACGCGCGACACCGCCGGTGCGCGGCGCGCGGAGGCACGCCTGATGAGCTGCGAGGTGCGCAGCTACGAGGCCGAGTACCCGGGTACCCTCTGGCACTGGGACTGTCATGTGGGCTCCCGGCCGGTGCTGACCGCACGCGGACAGTGGGTCACTCCGGTGCTCTTTGGCGTGATCGATGACCGCTCCCGCCTGGCGTGTCATCTGCAGTGGTACCTCGTTGAGAACGCGCAGAATGTCGCGCACGGCATGACGCAGGCGTTCTTGAAGCGTGGGTTGCCGCGATCGGCGCTGAGCGACAATGGCGCGGCCAATCTCGCCGCGGAAGTGACCGAGGGGCTCGCGCGGCTCGGCGTCCTCCACGAGACAACCCTTGCGTACAGCCCATATCAGAACGGCAAGTGCGAGGTGATATGGGGCCAGGTGGAAGGTCGCCTCATGGCGATGCTCGAAGGGGTCGCCGACCTGACGCTCGATGCCTTGAACGAAGCCACCCAGGCGTGGGCCGAGTACGAGTACAACCGCGCCACTCACTCTGAGATCGGCGAGACCCCGCTCGAGCGCTTCCTCGCAGGCCCCGATGTCTTGCGTCGCAGCCCCGACACTGCGGCTGTGCGGCTCGCCTTCACCCGCACCGAGCAGCGTACCCAGCGCCTGAGCGATGGCACGATCGTCATCGACGCCCGGCGCTTCGAGGTCCCGAGCCGCTACCGCCATCTGCGCGATCTCACCGTGCGCTATGCCAGCTGGGATCTGTCCCAGGTGCACCTCGTCGATGAACGCTCTGGGCGGATCCTGTGCAGGCTTTATCCGCAGGACAAGCAGCGCAACGCCTCGGGTCTGCGCGCCCCGCTCGAGCCGCTCTCCCACGGGGGCGTCGCGGTGAACGAGACCCCGGCCGCCACCGGCGCCGCTCCGCTGCTCGAGAAACTCCTGGCCCAACAGGCGGCCACGGGGCTGCCGCCGGCATACCTGCCCAAAGATGAACAACCTCCCGAGGAGAAAGACGATCCATGAACAAGAAACTCTTGTCGCTGTACGGACTGAAGTGGAACCCGTTCGCCGCAGAGGTCCCCACCGAGGCGCTCTACCTCAGTCCCCGCGTGGACTCGTTCTGCTGGCGTGTCGAGCAACTGATCGACGAGGGCGGGTTCGCGCTCGTCACCGGCTCACCCGGGGTGGGCAAATCCGCCACCCTCCGCGTGCTCGCCGAGCGGCTCTCGAACCTGCGTGACGTGCAGGTCGGGATACTCTCACGGCCGCAGGCGGGTCTGGCCGACTTCTACCGCGAGATGGGCGAGCTCTTCGGCGTGGAACTGCATCCGCACAACCGCCACGCCGGCGCCAAGGTGCTGCGCAGCCGCTGGCAGGCGCACATCGACGCCTCACTCTCGCGCCCCGTGTTGATCGTCGATGAGTCGCAGGAGGTTATCGCCTCGGTGCTCGCCGAGCTGCGCTTGCTGTCTTCGACGCGCCTGGACTCGCATCTGCTCCTGACCGTCGTGCTCGCCGGCGACCAGAGGCTCCTCGAGCGCTTCAGGAGCGATGAGCTGCTGCCGCTGAACTCGCGCATGCGCGTGCGCCTGGCGCTCGATCGGGCCACCCCAGAGGAGCTGCGCGAGTGCCTGCAGCACGCCCTCACCAAGGCGGGAGCGGCAAAGCTCATGACCCCCGAGCTCATCGCGACGCTCTGCGATCATGCGCAGGGGAACCTGCGCGCCCTGATGAACCTCGCCGGGGAGCTCCTGGCGCTTGCCGCGCAGCGCGAGGCGCGCCAGATCGACGAGCAACTGTTCTTCGAGACCGTCGCTGCCCCAACCCCGGCCCAGCTGAAGGTCGTTGGACGCAAGCGGTGAGCACGCTGCCCGTCGAACCCGCATGGAAGCTCTCGGGCCGCGCGCCCGAGAGCCGCTGGCTCGTCACCGGACTGTGGAGCTGCGAGGCCGTCGGCATCGTCGGCGGCGAACCCAAATGCTGCAAGAGCTTCCTCGCACTCGATCTTGCCGTCGCGGTCGCCTCCGGGACACCGGCGCTGCGGCGCTTCCCGGTTGCCGCCCCGGGCCGCGTGCTGCTCTATGCCGCCGAGGACGCCCTGCATATCGTGCGCGCCCGGCTCGAGGGCGTCTGCGCCGCCGCCGACCGCCGCCTACAAGATCTCGACATCCAGGTCATCACCGCCCCGTCCGTGCGGCTCGATCTACCCGCCGACCGTGACGCGCTCGAGCGCACCGTCGCCGACCTCAAGCCGAAACTCCTGATCCTCGATCCCTTCGTCCGGCTGCACCGGATCGACGAGAACTCCAGCGGCGAGGTCGCCCCGCTCCTGGCGTACCTGCGCGAGCTGCAGCGCCGGCACGCCCTCGCCGTACTCCTCGTCCATCACGCCAAGAAAACCTCAGGCCACATACGCGCCGGCCAGGCGCTGCGCGGCTCCTCTGAGTTCCACGCCTGGGGCGACTCGAACCTGTATCTGCGCCGAGAGCCCTCCGGGCAGCTCACCCTGACCGTCGAGCACCGCGCCGCTCCATCACCGCCCTGCCTGCCGCTTGAGCTGCAACAGCACGGACCGGCACTCGCGCTCGCCGTCGTCGCGCCCGCTGCAACCGACCTCCCGCCGCCCAGCTCCCTCGACGAGCGCATCACCAGCGCGCTCGAGAGCGCCGAACGGTCGTTGCCACTCGCCGAGTTGCGCTCGCTCTGTCATGTACGCAACACCACCCTGCACGAGCGGCTCGCCGAGCTCACCCGCGCCGGGTACCTCGTGCGCGACACCGACGGGTACCGCCTCGCTCGTATCAACACAACAGAGGCGCAAGAACGCCCGTAGCAGTTCTGGCCGGGACAAAGCGCTCCCGCCGACCCTCGCCCTCAATCGACCTGTGCGGCAGCGAGCCGGCCGGGAGCCGGCGTCGCTCCCTCAGGGACGGGTGGCCTTCAACAGACCCCCGGCACGACCGGCGCCACAGTCTCCATCCGCGAGCTGTCGCTAAATCCGCACTCGCACGCCATTCCCGTTCCCAATCTCTCTACAGCGTGTCGGAACGGGAACTGGGAACACCCTCAAATAGCGTGCTCGGTGCGCCATCGAAAAGCGCGATCGTGCTCAGCTGCAGCAAACCGCAATCGAGGAAAAGGAAAGCGCGAAATGGCTGCACGCGCTGCGCGAGACGAAGGAGCGCGCGCCGCCGGGAACACGAGTGGTCACGGTGGCGGATCGGGAGTCGGATGTATTC
>JAJYTX010000099.1 GCA_021792815.1 Pseudomonadota bacterium | reverse complement strand
CGACGTTGCGGTCAAAGACGAAGCCGGCAACGATCTGCCGCTCGGTGAAAGCGGCGAAGTCTGCGTGCGCGGGCCGCAGGTGATGCGCGGCTATTGGAATCGCCCCGATGAGACCGCCAAGGTCATGTTGCCCGGCGGGTGGCTGCGCACCGGTGATGTCGGCTACCTCGATGAGCGCGGCTATGTGTACCTGCAGGACCGCAAGAAAGACCTGATCCTGGTGTCAGGGTTCAACGTCTATCCGAACGAGGTGGAGGAGGTCGTGGCGACCCTCCCGGGAGTTCTGGAAGCCGCCGCCGTGGCGCAGCCCGACCCTCACTCCGGAGAGGTGGTCGCCCTGTACGTCGTACTGAAAGATCCCAGGGTCACCGAACAGGACATCATCGAGCACTGCCGCCAGTCCCTGGCTGGCTACAAGGTGCCGAAATTTGTCTATTTCAGACGCGAGCTTCCCAAGAGCAACGTGGGAAAAATACTGCGCAAGGAACTAAGGGCCGAGGCGAGCCGCTGAGAACAGCGGTCGCCGGTAGTCAGGTAGGCAACACGGCGACCGCTGCAGGCATCAACCGCCGCCGCGGATGCCCATCTTCACCGAGCTGGCCTTGCCGCCGCCGCGGATGCCGTAGGAGGTGAGTCCGCCCCCCCGGATGCCGTAGGTGCTCAGCCCGCCGCCGCGGATGCCCATCTTCACCGAGCTGGCCTTGCCGCCGCCGCGGATGCCGTAGGAGGTGAGTCCGCCCCCCCGGATGCCGTAGGTGCTCAGCCCACCGCCGCGGATGCCCATCTTCACCGAGCTGGCCTTGCCGCCGCCGCGGATGCCGTAGGAGGTGAGTCCGCCCCCCCGGATGCCGTAGGTGCTCAGCCCGCCGCCGCGGATGCCCATCTTCACCGAGCTGGCCTTGCCGCCGCCGCGGATGCCGTAGGAGGTGAGTCCGTTAGCCCCAACAGAGGCCAGGCTCTGCGCGAGGAAAAGCCCGCCCCCGGTGGGTTGTGTTCCGGTGATCGACACCAATTCGCCTGCCGCCACATTCTGCGAGTCGCTGGTCAGGGTGGGGTTGATATCGACTGTCAGATTGCCGATCCTGATCTCACCGGTTGGCATCACCTTTGAAACGATGCCGGTGACCGCCAACTGTGTTGCGCCCGGAACGTCGAGTTGTGGTAGCGCGGTGACGCCTTGAACGATTACCGAGCCGGCAGGCGTTTCGGTGCCGTCAATGGATACCAGAGTGTCGGATGTCAGAGAGCCGAGCGAAATGACCGCTCCAGCCTGGTTCCTCAGCGATGTCGAGGGACTGATATGGTAGGTCTGGCCCAGGACGACGAGGGTCGAAGTCTTCAGATTGACCTGCTCCACCGGTCCCACGGTCAAGGTGGCGGCCTGAGCCTTGCCCACCAGAGCGGCGGCTACGAAGACGGCCACCGCCGACATGGAGACACCGCGGATACGCGCCTGTTCGGACCGAGCCATCTGAACCTCCTGCCAAGCCATGCTGACCTCAGTCTGCAGGCTTTTTATTCGGATTATGTAAAATTTAATTCACTATCTTATGTAATATAGCCTATCAGGAAAATGTGAAACGGGTCAAAGAATTGTAAAGAAAGCAACCGTGAGCTGAACCTCTGCCATGGCGCTGGCCCGCATGCCGCAGGGAGCCTGCGGGCCATGCCTTTTCGGATGCAGGAGAGGCAGCCTGCAGCCGGCAGCGTGCCCGGGCGTCAACTTTCCGAGGCGCTGACGACGGCGGCCAAAGGACAGTCCTGGTCGGGCGACTCAATGGAGAGAAACACGTTCACGCCGGCGTCGACCCTTTCCCGATCATCCGATTCGTCGATGGCTTGCGAGGCGAGCCAATTGTCGAGTTCCAGCAGAAAATCCATCGCCTTGCTGCGTGCATGTTTCTCGAATGCCGGGACGAGATCGAGCGGCAGTCCCCGGTCCGCCATGACGCGACGCTGCAATCGCTTTTCCGTGTTTCTGGGATCCATGTTGTATTCCATGGTGGCCGCAAGCCGCGACAATGTGATTCCGAAATGCTCGATCAACTGGGGAGATGCCAGCGTCGACATCATTAAGGAGCGGGAGACGGCGCGGAAATGCGCATCCCCGGCCGATGCGACGGCGCCGGCCCGGCGCAGGTCTTCGAGGGCTGCGCCAGGGTCAGCCTCCGGATCGATGAGCGCAACCAGACTGCGGAAGCAGCGCTCGCTGGGCCGTGCAAATTGAAGCTCCCGTGGAATGCCGTATGGACCAACATATTCGGGCACGGTGTGCCACCTGTGAAGAATCTCCACCAGCAGGTCCGCGGATGTCGGATTAGTCGAAGGTAGCGCGTAATCCACGTAGCTGTCGACCTGACTGCGTGTGAGCCCGGTGATCGCAGCGATGCGTGCTCGCGATGGGATGCTGGAGCGATCAAAATCACGCGCAGCGCTTTCGACGTAAACCCGGCCGGCAAGCGCGGCGAATTCGTCGAAGCGGATGCCGGTGCGGATCAACAGGTGCGCGAGCGGCCTCAGTATCCTCCGCAGTGCAACCAGCAGATGCTTGCGAGCCGGATTGACGCTCATGAGGTCCGCGTGCCTCCGGGCGCGCCTGCCTTCCGGCGGGCTTGAATCAGCGTTGACAGCGGCCTGGGGTCGACCGGTGGCTCCACGTAGAAGAATACATCAACCCCGGCAGTCGCCCGCGGGTCCTCCTCGCCTATGGTCGCATCGGAGGAGTGGGCAAACCAGTCGTCGAGTTCCAAAAGCAACTGGTTGGCCCGCTCCCTCGCAACAGTGTGAAAGCCCGGTACCAGGCGGAAGGGAAGTCCCTGATCGGCGGACACGAAGCGCTCAAGCCGTTTCTTTTCCGCGTTCTCCGGATTGAAGTTGTATTCGTGCGTCTGGATCAAATGTGCCAATGCAGTGCCGAAATACTCGATGCCGTGAGGCCCGTCGCCCGGCCAGAGGAATACGCGTGTGATCACGCGCAGGTGTGTTTCGTCAAGGCGGACCACGGAGCGCGTCTTCAGCAGTTCGTCGAGGACCAGATAGGGATCCGCGGACGCGTTGATCTGCGCCAGCAGCTGCTTGAAGCTGGGCCCCGATGATGCGTCGAATTCCAGTTCCAGGGGCACTCTGTCGCCGCCAAGGTAGTGCGGATCGGTGTGCCATTTGTGCAACAGCTCCGTCATTAAACGTGTCGGAGTGGGGTTCGTCGCCGGCAGTGCGGCTTCGTCGTCGACATAGTGATCGACCCGCTGACGGGGGATGCCCGTGATCAGCGCAACCCGTTCACGCGTGGGGCGGGATGCGGGCTCGATGCCGTCGCGGATCGCGCTCTCGACGTAGGCGCCGCGAGCCACATCGGCGAACTCGTCGTAGCGGATCCCATGGCGGATCAATAGCCGGATGATGGGCCGCAGCACCCGAAGTAGTGCTTGCAGGAAGTGCCGCCGGGCATCGATCGACACTCCCGTCTCGGGGCTCGACATCTAGGTGCGCTCCGAGGGGTCGAACAGCCGCCGGTGCTCCAGGATGGCGTAGCGGTCGGTCATCCCCGCGATGTAGTCAGCCACCGCGCGGGCGCGGCCCGCGATTCCACGGCCGCTCTCTGCCAGGGCGGCGAGCTCCTGGTGTTCCGGGGGCATCAGGCGCGGATCGGTCATGAAGGCGCCGAACAGTTCGTGGACCACCCGGCGGGCCTTGGCGGTCATGCGCAGCACCTTGTAATGCCGATAGACGTGCTCGCGCAGGAAGCGCATCAGTTCCCGATGCTCTTCCAGAGTCTGGCCTCCGAGCGCGATCAGTGGCTGCGGCTGTGCCCGAACCTCGTCGATCGAAGTGGGGCGGGCCTGCTCGATGCGTGCCTGGCTGGTGCGGATCAAGTCCACCACGATATGGTTGATCATGCCGCGGATGATCTCGTGGATCAGCCGCCGGCCGGCGAGTCCGGGGTGCCGCGCCGTGATGCTCGCGTATTGCGCCCGGAACAGCCGCGTCTGCCGCAGCTGCTCTAGGTCGACCAGGCCCGCGCGGATGCCGTCGTCGACATCGTGGTTGTTGTAGGCGATCTCGTCGGCGAGGTTCGCAATCTGCGCTTCCAGGCCGGGCTGGCGTTGGCTCAGGAACCGTTCACCCACGTCTCCCAACTGTCGCGCGACGCGCGCCGGGCAGTGCTTGAGGATGCCCTCGCGGCACTCGAAGGTCAGATTGAGGCCCGGAAAGTCCGCATACCGCTCTTCCAGCTCGTCCACCACCCGCAGCGACTGCAGGTTGTGTTCAAAACCGCCATGCTCGCGCATGCACTCGTTCAGGGCGTCCTGGCCGGCGTGGCCGAAGGGCGTATGTCCCAGGTCGTGCGCGAGGCTGATCGCCTCGGTGAGGGTTTCATCGACGCGCAGCGCGCGCGCCACCGATCGGGCGATCTGCGCCACTTCAATCGAATGGGTGACGCGTGTGCGGTACAGATCGCCCTCGTGATTGACGAACACCTGGGTTTTGTAGACCAGGCGACGGAAGGCGTTGGAGTGGATGATGCGATCCCGATCCCGCTGGTACTCGCCGCGGAACTCCGGCCTGGGCTCGGGGTGGCGCCGGCCGCGGGAGCGCTGTTCGTGCGCTGCAAAAGGCGCCAGGGTATCGATGATGGGCTGCGGATTCATATCTGTGCAGGCCGCCCGGTCTCACCCCAGATGGGATTCCAGGGCGCGCCGCAGGCAGACTTCATCGTACTCGGCGGTGACGAAAGCAGCGCCGATCCCACGCAGCAACACCAGGCGAATGCGCCCAGCCTGTACTTTCTTGTCGATGCGCATGTGATCGAGGACGGCGTCCGGGGAGAGGCCCGGCACGCGCACCGGCAGGCCCATGCGGGTCACGAGGCGCATCACGCGCTCGAGATCCTGCATGCCCAGCAACCCGCTTTCCTGTGACATGCGGGCCGCCATCACCAGGCCGGCGCCGACCGCCTCCCCATGCAGCCATTGCGTGTAATCCGTGGCGGATTCGACCGCGTGCCCGAAGGTATGGCCGAGATTGAGCAGTGCCCGTTCGCCGTGTTCGCGCTCGTCCCGGCCGACGATGGCCGCCTTGATCTCGCAGGCGCGCCGGATCACGTGCGCCAGCGCGGCCGGATCGCCGGTGAGCAGCGCGTCGGCGTGTTCCTCCAGCCAGGCGAAGAACTGGTGGTCACAGATGAGGCCGTATTTGATCACTTCCGCCAGCCCCGCCCGCAGCTCCCGTGATGGGAGCGTCGCAAGCGTGTGGGTATCGGCGAGCACCGCCGATGGCTGGTGAAAGGCGCCGATCAGGTTCTTGCCGCCGGGATGATTGACGCCTGTCTTGCCGCCCACGGACGAATCGACCTGCGCCAGGAGCGTCGTCGGCACCTGCACGAAGCGGACCCCACGCTGGTAGATCGCAGCGGCAAAGCCCGCCACGTCGCCCACCACGCCGCCGCCGAGCGCCACCAGGACGCAATCCCGCCCGAAACGATTGGCGACCAGTACATCGAGAATCCGCCCGACCGTGCCCAGCGTCTTGTGTGACTCGCCGTCCGGCAGCAGTGTGGTGAGGGCTTTGCGTGGCTGCAGGCTGTCCTCCAGGACGCGCAGGTACAGCGGCGCAACCGTGGTATTGCTGACGATCAGGATGTCGCGTGCGGCGACGTGCTGGCGGAACACCTCGTGGTCCCGCAAAAGGCCCTGCCCGATCAGGATCGGGTAGCTGCGCGGACCCAGCTCGACGTTCAGAGTGTCCATGATCGGGAATCTAGCGGATCAACCGGATGATGTCGCGGACCACGGTCTTGATCTGTCGCCCGTCGGTCGAAATGACGCGATCGGCGATCGAATCGTAGAGCGGATCGCGCCATTCCATGAGCTCGCGCAGCCGGGCGGCGGCATCCTCCGTCCCGTTGAGCAGCGGCCGGTGCCTCCCGAGCTTGACCCGCTCGGCCTGCTGGGCGACCGAGGTTCGCAGGTAAATGACCCAGCCGTTCTCGGACAGCAGGCGCCGGTTCTCCGGCAGCAGGATCGCGCCCCCTCCGGTGGCAAGCACGATGTGGCGCAACTGGGTGAGCGCCATGAGCGCCTCGCGCTCTCGTTCCCGGAATCCGGGCTCGCCCTCCTTCTCGAAGATGAACGGGATATCGACTCCGGTACGTCGCTCGATCTCGGCGTCGCTGTCATAGAACGGCACCCGCAGGTGCCTCGCAAGGCTGCGCCCGACCGCGCTCTTGCCGGAGCCCATGGGTCCCACGAGAAAGATATTGGGGGGTTTGTCTGCCATAGACCCGGCAAAGCATAGCAGGGCCCGCCACCTCGAAACGGCCAGGGCGCCGACGTCCTGGTCAGCCCTGGTTCGCCAGCGGGCCGGCGGCTCCGCTGCGGGGCTTCGCTGCCGGCGCCGCGCCGGCCCCGCCGGCGGAGTCGCAGGACAGGCCGGGCAAGCGAATCGCCGTCCCGTTTCGCGCCTCCCGGCCCGTGGCGCAGGCAGCGCTTGCCCGGCCTGCCCCGCGCGCGTCCCCCGCGCTAATAGGCCGAAAGATTCTGACGAATGATCTTCGGTGTGATGAACACCAGCAGTTCATCCTTGTTATTGGTCCGGTCGGTGTTTTTGAAAAGGTGCCCCAGGACCGGGATATCGCCCAGCCACGGCACCTTGTTGGCGACGTTGCTGGACGTGGTCTGCAGAATGCCGCCGAGCACCACCGTCTGGCCGTCATTGACCAGTACCTGGGTGGTGATCTCGCGCGTGTCGATCGCCGGCACGTCGATGCCGCCGGAGGCCACGAACGTCTGGCCCACCTGATCATCGCGCACTTCCAGATCGAGTATGACCCGGTTGTCCGGCGTGATCTGCGGAGTCGCCTTGAGCATCAGCACCGCTTTCTTGAAGGCGACGGACGTCGCGCCGCTCGAGGCGGACTGCTGGTAGGGGATCTCCACGCCCTGCTCGATGGTGGCCTCTTTCTGATCGGCCGTGATGACCCGTGGCGAGGAGATGACCTTGGCCTGCGTTTCGGCCTGGGCCGCGGAAAGTTCGAGATCCACCAGGTAGTTGCCGCTGAGGATGCCGAAGGCGATCGAGCCCACGGGATTTGATACCGGCAAATTGATGTTGTAGCGGTTTGCGGCGGCAGAACCGGTCGGGATGGTGACCGGGAAGGGATTGCCGGTGCTTTGGACATTGCTGAGGGCGGAACCCAGGATCGTATCGCTGCCCGCCGCGGTTCCCGTGGTGTCCACGATGCCATTGGCTCCGTTGGCCTGCACGTCGGTCAGGCCCAAGCGGGTGCCCAGCTTGCGCTCGAAATCGTTGTTGACGAGCACGATGCGCGCCTCGATCAGCACCTGGCGGATCGGTACGTCGAGCCGCTTCACCAGCCGGTTGATCTGCTCGAGCCGCTGGGGAGTGTCCTGCAGCAGCAGCGTGTTGGTGCGGTTGTCCACCGACACCACGCCGCGCTTGGACAGCAGCGAGTTGCCCTGCGACTTGATGAGCGAGGCGAGGTCCGCCGCCTTGGCATAGTTGATCTGCAGGTACTCCGACTGCAGCGGCTCGAGATCCCGCACGGCTCGGCGCGCGGCGAGCTCGGCTTTCTCGCGCGCGGCGAGCTCGGCCTGCGGGGCCACCAGGATGACGTTACCCTGCTTCTCCTCGCCGAGCCCCTTGGTCTGCAGGATCAGGTGCAGCGCCTGGTCCCAGGGCACATCGTGCAGGCGCAGCGTGACGCTGCCATTCACCGAGTCGCTGACCACGATGTTCTGACCGCTGGCGTCCGCCAGCAGCTGCAGCACGGCGCGCACCTTGATGTCCTGGAAATCGAGCGACAGCCGCTGACCGGTGTATTTCGGCCGCTGCACCAGGGCCTGCGCCTGGGTCACCGGCCGCAGTTCCACGACGTACTGGTTATCGGCCTGATAGGCCATCTCGTCGAACGCGCCGGTGCCGTCGATGGTGATCCGCGACCCGCCGGGGGTGCGGGTCACATCGAAATCGGTGACCGGCGTGCCGAAATCTCTGGCGTCATAGCGACGCAGCAGATCGACGGGGACCGCGGCTTTGCCGAAGTCGACGG
>JAJYTX010000098.1 GCA_021792815.1 Pseudomonadota bacterium | reverse complement strand
GCCTCGAGCACCGCCGCCTGGGCCTCGCGCAGTTCCGCCGGCGCCCGCCCCAGCACGAAGATGCGCGACAGTTCCGTGTAAAAGCCGCCGGCGCCGTTGCACTCCACCAGGAGCGAGTACACGTCCCCCTCGCGCAGGGTCCGACCCTGCATGAACCGCGGACGGAAACCCGCGGCCTCGCCGGGAGGTGCCGAAGAGCAGAGAAAAATGCCCTGCTCGCTGCCGAGCTGTTGCGCCAGGCACTGCGCATGCGCCGCGACCTCGAAGTCCCTCAGCCCCGGACGCATGAACTGTCTCACCCCCGCCATGACCTGATCCTGCAGCGCCGCGACCGCGCGGATGAGCTCTCGCTCCTCGGCGCTCTTGACGGCCTTGATGCGGTCGACGAACTCCGTCGCGTCGACGATCGGGATGTCCTTCGCCAGCAGCTCGAGCAGCCGCCGGGCGAAACTGTGATACATCGCCGCGGGGGCAACCAGCGCCACGCGCTTCGCACCCATCCGCCGCACCTCGCCCGCGGCCAGCTCGGCGTCGTATCCGCCGGTGTACTGCACGGATGGATAATTCGGTGTCGTCAGGCGGCGCGCGATACCCGTCTCGCGCACTTCGCTGTCGTCACCGCAGCGCACCTGGTCGAACGGACCCTGCTCGATGACCGACATGCCGCCCTCGAGCGGGAAGACCACGCTGCTCGGGTAGCCGTTGGTCGCCGGCTCGTTGGTGAACCAGCGAATGTATCCGCCGACCCAGTCGCTCGAGTTCTGCACGATGAGCGCATCGATGCCGCGCTCGCGCATCGCGGCGCGCACGGCGCCCCAGCGCCGCTGCAGTTCGTGGCTGGACACCCTGTTGACCCGTCTGGAGGCAGTCGATGACATATGCGCGATCCTAGGTTTCCAGCCGTCGCACGACATTGAGCAGCCGATCGAGGCGGCCGGCGAGGAAGTGCCGGAGATTCTCTTTGACGTAGGGATAGGCCTGCTCGAGGTAGACGTCGCTCATGCCACCGAGCAGCGGCGTGATGAGGATGCGCTCCTCGGCCCACAGCGGATCGTCAGCCGGCAACGGCATCTGCCTGAACACATCGAGCGCCGCGCCGGCGATCGTGCCGGCGCGCACACACTCGAGCAACGCCCGTTCGTCGAGCACGCCACCCCGGGCCACGTTGATCACGAAAGCACCCGGCTTCATGCTGCTCAGTATCCGCTCATCGACGAGATTTTCGGTCTCCGCGGACAGCGGCACGATCAGGACTAGAAAGTCGGCCGCTGCCGCCGCTTCGCGCAGCTCACACCGGGCGAAGATCCGCTCGAAGCCCGGCGGCCGGCGCGTGGAGGCGGAGACCCCGAAGACCCGCATCCCGAACGCCTGGCCGCGCAGCGCCACAGCCTCGGCGATGGCGCCCACGCCCACGATGACCAGTGTCTTGCCGCACAACAGGGGCTGTGGCCAGCGCTCCCAGCGGTGCTCGCGCTGATTGTCCAACAGCCGGCGGAAGTTACGGGCCAGGGCCAGCATCTGCAGGAACACCAGCTCCGACATCTGTGGGCCGTGCATGCCGCGCGTAGTGGTGATGAGCACCCCGGGCGCCAGCGACGGCAAGCGCACGATCGCGTCCGTACCGCTGGTCAGGGACTGGATCCATCGCAACCGCGGCGCACGCCGGATCAGCGCCTCATCGAACTGGAAGTGATGTGCGATGATGACCTGAGCATCCGCGAGGTGTCCGGCCGCCGACTCGCGCTCGTCTGTCGCGTAAAGCTCCAGCTCCGGGAAGTCCGCGCGGGCGAGCGCCGCGAATCCGGCGGCGGGGGCCTCGGGAGCCCCGATGTAGATCACGCGTGCCATCATGGAATCCGACTGTTGTTCATGCTGTTGCGCCTGCGGCACCGCACGCCGCGCGGCCGCTCATCCGCGGCTCATCTCGGCGCGGTACTCGCTCCGAACGCCTTGAACATGGGATGCGGAATGAAATCCACCAGGGCGTCGATGACGGCCGGCAGGCCGCTCTCGGCGGCGCGGGTCAAGGCCGGCGCGATCTGCTCGGCCGTCTCGACGCGCTCGCCGTGACAGCCGAATGCGCGGGCGATCGCGGCGTAATCGGTTCCCGACAGATCCGTGCCGAATTCAAAGCCGCGGGCCTGCTGCGCCTGCCGGATCACGCCCCAGGACTGATTGTTGTGAATGACGGTGATCACCCGGGCGCCGTAACGCCGGGCCGTATCGAGCTCCTGCATCGTAAAGCCGAACGCGCCATCACCGGTGATGCAGAACGACCTGCGCTGCGGCGCCGCCCGCGCGAGCGCGATGGCCGCCGGCAGCCCGAACCCGAGGTGCGCCATGCCCGGCTCGTGGAACCGGGTTCGGGGCTCGAGTGTCGGGGTGAACTCGTTGCTCCAGAAGCTCGTGTGGCCGCCGTCGAAGGTGACGAAGTCGTGCGGCCCGACGAACGCGGCGAACGCCTGCATCAGGGCGCCGGGATGCAATCGCCCGCGGTGCGCCGCGGCTTCGGCCCGCAGCCGGTCGAGATAATCCTGCCGCTCACGCACGAGCGATGCCGTCCAGGACCCGTCCGCATGCGGTTTGCCGCCCTCGAGCGCCTGCAGGATGCCCTCGAGCGCCTCGCGGGCATCTCCCGTCAGCCCGAGCGTGAGCGGCACGCTCTGTCCGAGCACCTCCGGATCGATGTCGATCTGAATCAGCCGCCGTCCCGGCACGTCCGTCCACCTGGGCGGTCCGTCGATCCACATGAACGATGAGAAACGGCAGCCGACCGCGAGCATGACATCCGCTTCCCTCATGGCGCGCACGGCAGCCGGGCCGCCGATGATGCCCCCTTGGCCGATGAAGCCCGGGTGGTCCGTCGGCACGACGCCCAGACCCATCTGGGTGGTGATCGCGGGGGCCGAGAGCCGCCCGGCGAGCGCGCGGAACGCCTGCTCGCCTCCCGAGCGCGCCACGCCGCCGCCCGCCACCAGCAACGGCCTCTCGGCCTGCATCAGCAGGTGCGCCGCGGCCTGCAGCTCGCGGGCCGGCGGTACCGGCGCGCTCAGCGCGCGATAGCCCGGTGGTGACGCCTCGATCTGCGCCGCGTCGTACTCGCACTGCGCCGCCAGGACATCCGCGGGAACATCGACGTGGACCGGTCCCGGCCGCCCGCTGAGCGCGATTCTCAGTGCCCGATGCAGCACCTCGGGAATACGCGCCGCGTCCCGGATCGTTGCGCTCCACTGGGTGATCGCGCCGAAAATTCTTTCATTGTCCGTCGAGCTGAATGCGCCGCGCGCCGGTGACATCATCTGCGACGCATTGCTCGATGTGATCGCGAGCACCGCCAGGCCGTTGGCCGCGGCGCCGCCGAGCCCGGCCACCAGGTTGAGCCCGCCCGGTCCCGTCTCTCCCAGGCACAGCGCGATGCGGCCGGTTGCCGCAAAGATGCTCGCCGCCATGAAGCCCGCCGCGGCCTCGTGCCGCACGCCCGTATAGCGCATGCCGGTGCCCCGGGCGAGCGCCGCGAACAGCGGCGACAGTTTGCCGCTCGCCAGCCCGAAAACCTCATGCACGCCCGCCGCCTCCAGCAGGCGCACGATCGCCTCGGCACCCGTCAGGACCACACGTCCCGATCCGGGTGCGCGCGCATCGCAGAGCGGTATGCCCGGCCCGGTCATCTGTTCCTCCATCGGACCGCCCTCCCGCGAAGACGCGGCATCGTCCGTGCACCCTCAGCGACGGGTTTCAAAGATGGGCTGTTCACATGGCACCCGTATCCCCTGGGCTCGTGGCCGCTGCACCGGACTATTCGATCTTCGAACCATTCTGTCCAATAATATGTTTTGGCTACTCCATAATTTCACGTGATACCATGGTCCCTGCGATGCGTCTCGATCCGCGCCACCTGTCCTGCCTGCTCGCCATCCACGAGCAGGGCTCGCTGAGCCGCGCCGCCGTGGCGCTTGGCGTCTCTCAGCCGGCCCTGTCGAACAGCATCGCCTCCCTCGAGCGCAGGCTCGGCGTACGTGTGCTGACGCGAACCGCCCGCGGCGCGCAAATCAATCCCTTTGGCGCGATCCTGGTGCGCCGGTCTCGGGAGCTGCGCGCCCTGCTGCTCGGCGCCGAACGGGAGATCGATCTGCGGCGCCACGGACACAGCGGTCCCCTGGCGATCGGCGCCACGCCCTCGCTGGTGGAGAGCCTGATCCCGCAGACGCTGCGTCAGCTTCGCGAGGTCAGCCCCGCGCTGTCGATCAGCGTCGTGGAGGGACACGACGGCGTGCTCGACGGCGCGCTGCTCAACGGCGAGCTCGACATCGTGATTGCCGCGGTGGGCCGCCCGGATTGCTCCGCGGAACTGCTGGAAGAGTTCCTGCTCGCCGACCCGCTGGTGCTCGCGGTGGGATTCGACAGCCCGCTGGCCGGGCGTGCCACTGCCTCACTCGCTGAGGCCCGGGAGCAGCCCTGGGTGTTGCCGCGCCCCGGGGGCTCGGCCTACGCGCAGGTACACGCCACGTTTCTGAACGCGGGCGTTCCGTGGCCGGACCATTCCGTGAGCACCAACTCCGCGGTGCTCACCAAGCGCCTGATCAGCCAGTCCGATGCCGTCGGCCTGGTGAACTCCCTGACCCTGCTCGGCTGGGACGCGCCGCTGTGGCCGGTGCGCCTCGCGGAGGCCGGTATCCGCAACATCGGCGTGCGCCGCCGTCGCATCCGGGAGCTGACACCGATCGCGGACCGTTTTCTCGAACTGCTGCGCGCGGTGAGCACCGGTTTCGCCGCGGCGGCCACACCGGCCGCCCTCGAGGCCCGCGCCCGCCGCAGCCTGCGGCGGGCCAGCCGCGTCCGACGCACCCCGCCGTCCTGACGGAGCGATTCCTACGGACGCCCGCGGTCCGCTCCCTGCGGCAACTTCAGGTCGCGGCCTCGGCCGGCGTTCCCCGCCCTCCGACCGTGCCTCGATCCACCCTCCGGGCCCGCAGCCGCCCTGCGGGCACAGGCGCCGTCCGCTGCGCTCCCGTCACCCCGGACACGGCCCTGCCGGTCAGTCTCGAGGCCGCCGCGTGCCTAGAACCTGACCCGTCCGCCGATCATCACATAGCCCACGCTGTAGTACGGCGACGCGTAGCCCGGCGTGAGAAAGCTGATCGCGGTGGTGCCGGAACCCTGGATCGCGGCCGCGGTATCGTTGTAGTTGTCGTCCCGGTAGTACTCCCAGCCCGCCGCGAACAGCAGCTCGACATTCGAGCGCATCGCGTAGTTGGCGGTGAACCGGGCATTGTGCATTCTGGAGATGGTCTGGGGGAAATTCGCCACGTTCTGGTAGAAGGCGCCCGCCTTCGGCGTGCTCACGAACACACCGTTATACAGGCCGTACAACATCGACCCATAGGCGAACGTGTAGTGCAATCCCAGTTTAATCTTCTGGGTCACGTGCCACTTGCCGTCAAGGCCGATGGTCTGGATGTCGCTGGTGTACCGGTCCTGGAAGTAGCCGATGCTGCCCGCGCAGGCACCGGTGTTCGACACCGCGCAGGCGCCGTTGCCGCGGGTCTCATAGAAGACCCGCTCGAAGGTGTAGAAGGCGTGATAGCTCATGCCCTTGACCGGCCGGTAGGTAACGTCCGGACCGGCGCTGAAATCATAGGAGCTTCTCAGGCCCTCACCCGTTCCGGTGAGCGTTTCAGCCGCCGCGTACGTGTAGCTGTGCCGCTCGTACAGCATGAGCAGATCCGTCGTCAGGTTCATCCGCGGCATATAATCCACCATCAGCTTCACCTTGTTGGCGTTCATCGGCGCCTCGAAGGTCGCTCCCGAGCAGTCGCTCTCGATGGTCGCCTGCGAGCAGGCCGGTATCGGCGACGGCACCGTTGCGGCCGCCGCCTCCAGGTTGTACCACGGCAGGAGATAGATGAGCACCCCATTGCGGTCGGCGTGCACGAATGAAAGCCTGGCGAAGGCTTTCGCCCCGAGCGAGGTCGTCACCTGCAGGCTCGTCGTGTCCGTCGAGCTCTGGCCCACCTGGGCGTCGCTGCGCCCGGTGTGCTGATAGCGGTAGCCGATCGTCAGCCGGGTGTTGTACTGCGGAATCAACAGATAGCCCAGATTGATGCCGGCGTGCTGCTTCACCCAGTTCTGCGGGATGACATAGGCGGAGCCGGTCAGCCTGGAATCGAGCGTCTGTCCGCCGATGTACACCTGATACTGGTTCAGGCTGACGTGGCGGCCATCGATGCCGTAATAGGCCCGCAGGCTGGTGTTCGCCACCGGGCTGGAGTCGAGGCTGACCGAGCCCTGGTACACCTTCGCCCGGATATCCGGCGATGTCGCACTGGTGCCCATCAACGTCACCGGATTCAGATTGCTGAAACCGCTCGCGGCCGACGGATCCGGCGAGGCGGTGTTGGGCGGAAACCGGTTGTCCTGGGTCTCGAGGCCGAGGCGCGCGTTCAGGTTGACGCGCGTCCGCGGTATTCTGTTGCTCGCCGCTTCCAGGGTCAGGTAATCGGCGTCGTTGCTGGGCGGCGTCGAATAGGCCGCCGACAGCTGATACGGCGCGGCAGTGTTCGAGTACGGATACGCCAGGTTCACATAGCTATTGGTGTCGTCGAAGTGTGAATAGGTGTTCTGCAGCAGCACCTGGTCGGTCCGCGTCGCGTACTCCATGGATACGTCGTAGGTGCCGGTATCGTAGTCGATCGGCAGCGCGAACGCCGTGCCGCCCCACGGCCCGTCGAACGAATCCTCCAGCGAGCCGTACTTGTGCTCATACCGGACCCCGCCGGCGAAGGTCCACTTGCCGTAGATGTACTTGAATCCACCGGTGCTGATGTCCCGGCGCGTGCCCACCTGGTACGGCTGCATCGCCCCTGTTCCGGCCAGCACCGGGATGGTGAGCGTACTCTTGGTGACGCCGCCCGCCGCGGTCGCGGTCGCGCCGCCCCACGGCGTCAGGCCGCTGTTCAGCGTCGCCACGCTGCGGTTGTTATTGGTATAGATGGAGTCGATCACGTTGCCGGTATAGGAAATCGAGTCGAAGCCGAGCCGGGCCTCCCAGGTGCCCTGCTGACCGAAATTCAGGTTCACCGAGCCGAGGTTCGCGAGGTTATTCGCGGTCTGGCTGCGATAATTGCCGCCGCCCCCGGTGCCGCTGCCGACTTCCCGGCCCAGATAGGTACCGGTCTGAAACACCAGATTGTTGCCCGCGAAATCGTAATACCAGGTGCTGTCCGACCCGGGTCGGCGCTCGAATTCGAATTGCCCGAGCACGTCGGCGCCCTTGGTGGTCAGTCCATTGTAACGTCCGGCCTGATCGGGATTGGTGCCGCCGAGCCCGAGCACACCGAGCTCCACCTCGTTGTACTGGTACGCGGTGTCTCCGGCGGTGCCGCCCGATGTGTTGCCGTTATCGGCGGCGAATGCCGTCCAGGACGTCAGGCACGTGGCGGCCAGCACAGCGGCCATCATTTTGGTGCGATTGACCATTTCAGTCCCCTTTGCTCCCAAGGCGGTCTAAACACGCAACGGTCTCGATCGGCCGGCACGGCCGCGGCGCCGACCCGGATTCCATCGCGAAGCCGGCCTTCACGGCCCGTGCGCTCATGGAATCCACCACCGCGCCTGCCCAAGCCCGGACATCTGCCTCACCGGAAGAAGTAGGCGCCGGCCGGGCTGTTCGACCCGTGAATCTGCGAATGGCAATTCAGGCAGTTTCTCTGGTTGGCGATCATTGAGCTGACGTAGGGCGTGCCCGTCGGGTTGCCGCCCGGTATGGTGCCCGCACCGCCGAAAGTCCCGCCCATGTGGTCGTCCACCCCGCTGTGGCACGAGGCGCACAGGAAGTTCTGCGGCTGCTTCAGCAGGCGCACCTGATTCGAGCCGTGCGGATTGTGGCAGTTGGTGCAGTTGTCGCGCACCGGCTGATGCTCCCACAGGTACGGCCCGCGCTTGTCCGCATGGCACTGGTAGCAGGTCTGGTTGACGGTGAACTGCTTCAGCTGGTAGGGCCCGTGACCGCCCATCGGATTGTGGCAGTCCGAGCACACCACCTTGCCCTCGCGGATGGGGTGATGCGAGTACT
>JAJYTX010000097.1:6816-8119 GCA_021792815.1 Pseudomonadota bacterium | reverse complement strand
TCCGATCTCGCATTGGAATAGGTGTCGATGTAGGCTCGGGCGCCCGGCGCCATGTCGATCAGATGCGTGCCCGGCCGTGTCGTGATCGCAACAGGGTGCCCGCCGCGCAGTGAGACACGATACAGCTCCGTATCGAGCGGACCATGGGTGTAGCGGCTGAAATACACCACTTGTCGTCTTTCCCTCACGCCGTCGAGCGCGAGCACGTTGTAGTCTCCGGAGGTGAGTCTGCGTAACAGCCGGCCGTCGTGGGCATACAGATACAAGTGATACCAGCCGTCTTGCGCGTTGCCCCAGATGAATCGTCCGTCGCTGAGGTAATAGGGAGCGTCGTGCACGTCGACCCAGTCAGGATCACTCTGTGTGACCAGCAGCCGCGCCCGGCCCGTATCCGGGTTGGCCGTGAACAGCTGCAGACGGGTCTGAGCACGATTGAGCACCTCGCCGTATACGCGATCCCCCTGCGGCAGCCAGCCGAACCGCGCCAGATAGGTATCGGGCGTGCCCGCCATGTCAATCCACACCGTCTTGCCGCTCGCGACGTTGCGTATCCCCAGGCGTACGATCGGATTGGGCGTTCCGGCAGTGGGGTATTTCTGCTCATAGATGCGCGGCTGTCCGTCGAGGTAATTGACGATGGGAAAACTGTGCACCGGCCGCTCATCGAACTGCAGAAAGGCGATGTAGCGGCTGTCGGGTGACCACGCGTAGCCCGAGCGCAGGTTGAGCTCTTCGGTGTAAACCCAATCGAGCTCCCCGTTCAACACCTGCGTGCGGCGCGCCGCCACCCGGTGGATCGGACCACCGCGCACCGCGGTGTAATGGAGCGTGCCGTGAGTCAGGTAGCTGACCCAGCGCTCATCCGGCGAGAGCCGTGGGTTGCGCTTGCCGCCCGCCTGGCGCGTGATCTGTGTGATCCGGCGGGACGAGAGGGCATAAAGATAAACCTGACGGTGGCTGAGGAACAGGATCGCGTCCCCCTTCGGCGACCACCGATAGCTCTTCACCGCGTAGCGGCTGATGCGCTCGCGCTTGATCTGATTCCTGATGGTCCAGACGGGGGCGGCGGCCCCGGCAAGCTGCGCGCTGGAGAGCAGCAGCGAGCGCGTGCCGCGTGCGACGTTGACGAGGTACAGATTCGCACGGCCCGCGGTGCCCTGCCGTAGCAGATAGGTCAGATAGCGCCCGTCGGGGCTCCATTGCACCTGCTCGGGGTGGTAGCCGGTCAGTCCCGGGCGCGCGAAGATCTGCGCGATCGTGTAGTGGGGATTGGCACTTGCGCCGCGCGCCCAGCCCGTCGCCG
>JAJYTX010000097.1:0-6716 GCA_021792815.1 Pseudomonadota bacterium | reverse complement strand
AGATAGCGCCCGTCGGGGCTCCATTGCACCTGCTCGGGGTGGTAGCCGGTCAGTCCCGGGCGCGCGAAGATCTGCGCGATCGTGTAGTGGGGATTGGCACTTGCGCCGCGCGCCCAGCCCGTCGCCGCAGTGAACATCAGCAGGGCAGTCAGGCCGATCAGGTGCTTCAAGAATTGTCTCCAAGGGGCGCAAGCCGTCCGGCGAAGAGGGGAAATTATAGGCGCGTGCGACCGGCGTCGTTTGCAGTTCGACACCGAGCCTCAGCATGCCGCGCGCACATGGACCGATCGGCGCGCTGCCGGACGTCCGCAGGGCGTCGATCGGGGCGCGCGTCCCGCCTGGTGACAGCCGCCGCGGAATCCGCCGGCGGAAGACGCCATTCGATGCGATTGCGTCTGCGGCTGCGTGTTGCGGCATAATTTCCGTCCCATGCGCTTGCTCTCGCAGAAGTCCGGGGCGGCCCGCTGGATCGGTCCGGCCCTGCTCGGGCTGGCACCGCTGTGGCTGATCGGCGCATTCGATCGCGGCCTGTGGACGCCGGACGAGCCGCGGGTGGCGGACATCGACTGGCGCATGGCATTTCAACGGCACTGGACACTGCCGCAACTCGCCGGCCGGCCGTTTCTCGAGAAACCGCCGCTGTCGTACTGGGCCTCGGCACTGTGCGTGCGGCTCCTCGGCAACACCCCTGATGCCCTGCGCGTGCCGAATCTCCTCTACGCGCTCATTGTTGCGCTCGCCATCGGTGCGCTCGGGTTCGCGATGGACGGCCCGGGCGCCGCGCTGGTCGCGGCATGGGTGGCCGGGAGCGCCCTGACGGCACTACGGGTGTCGATGTGGCTTGCGCCCGACGCCTGTCTGCTCGCGGCCTGCGCCGTGGCGCTGCTCGGCGCCTATCTCGGCTACCAGGCCCCGCCCGGCCGGCGCAAGCTCTGCGGCTACACGCTGATGCACGCGGGTGCCGCGGCGGGATTCATGGCCAAGAGCGCGGTGGGATGGCTGGTGCCGGGACTGACCCTGCTGACGCTCATCGCCTGGGAACGCCGCTGGCACGAATTGAAGCGCCTCGAGCTGTATGCGGGATTTCTGCTGCAGGCGCTCGTCATCGCTCCCTGGCTGCTCGCCGTGACGCGCACGGCACATGGCCTGCAGGCGCTGCGCGTGATGTTCTGGTACAACCTTGCAGGCCGGTTCATCAGGATCGCCGCGCCGCCCGCTTATCAATATGCCAACGGTCACCGCAACAGCTTCGGCAAGTACTTCCTGTGGCTGCCCGTCTATCTTCTTCCCTGGACGGCGCTCGCGGTCGCGGCTGCCCGGTGCGCCTGGGACCGCGCGCGCCTCGGGATCGCGGCCGCGACACCCTGGCGGTTCGCCACTGCCGCGGCGTTGCCGTGGCTCGCACTGCTGTCCCTGGCGGCCACCGCCCGCGACATCTACGCCGCCCCCGCGTTGCTCGGATTTGCGCTGCTCGTGGGCCTGTGGGCCGCCGAAACCCAGCGCCTGACGACAGGGGGACACTACGCTTTGATCTGGACGCGCGTTACCGTCGCGCTGCTCGCCGCGGCGTTCACCTTGGTGGTTTTGACGTTGGCGCCAGCACGGCCCGGCGCGCCGGGCGGAGTGTTCGGAGATCTCGCGTTCGCCGCAGCCGTGCCGATCGGGACCGCCTGGGCGCTGAAGCAGGCCGTGCGCGAGCACCGCCGCCGCCGGATCATCGGCAGCTTCGCATGGACCTATGCCGCATTTGCCGCGGCGTTTTGTCTGAGCGCCATCGCGATCTTTCCTGCAATCGACCGCGGGCAGAACCTGCAGGCGCTCGCCCAGAGCATTCATGCGCAGACCCGGCGGGACCGGCTCGCGCTGTTGAATCCGGATGAGACCACGGTGGCCATGCTCGATCGCGGTCTGCTGACACGTGTCACGAGACTGCGGGCGCCGGCCGGGGCCGTCGGCCGGACGGTTGCGTACTGGTTCGCCGAGCAGGGTCCGGCCGCCCGCGTGCTGGTCCTGTTGCCCGGCCACGCAGCCGGCCCGTTCACGCCACTGCTGCAGCGCCTCGATCTGTGGCGCCGGGCGGGCGATGGCGAGGCAGGCCATCTGCAATCAGCCGGTGTTGCCGTGATCGCGCACCGTTATGATCTTCCGCAGGGGCGTCGTTATGCGCTGCTCGCACCGCCTGGGAGCTGATGCGCCCTGTTGCGTGGCTCAGGCAAGCAAGGAACGGGCTGCGTCTCATCAGACGTCGTGGACCTCGATGTTCTGCCAGCCATTCCGGCTGCGAAAAACCGACTGCATGCAGACCCGATGATAAATGTGACTCGTCGGCTTGCGGTCGCAGCGCGCCGAAGGGCAGGCAACCGGAGTTGAGTGCTTGCGATGATGGTCTGTCTCTGCCGGGAGGGTGTCTGCGGCATGCCAACGTCAAGCGGATCGCAGGCCCGTTCATTCGAGGAACTGAAATCTCCACTGCCTGTCGATGCACCTTACACATCTTCCTGCCCGTCGCTGTTGTAAAAAAGCCAAGCAGCTGATTTTGCTGCATTTTTGTCGGGTGGCATGGACGTTGCTCATGACACACAGCGGGACATCGCATGAATCCGCATGACCACGTCCAGTCTCCGCCGGGCAGGCCCCGGCGGCGAAACGTCGCGGCATCGGCAGGATCCTGCAGCGCGGCGGAAGGTTTGCGGCCGCGGCGCGTGAACTGAAACGGCGGACGAACCCATGCGTCGCGATGACGTCGGTGTGTCGCCGAAAGCGCTCAACAAGCCATGCAGCAAAGAGGATCAGTCAGTGCGACACACGAACAGCGATGAGCAGATGAGTGCGTGGGTGGTCGATTACAGCGAAGCGAGAGCCAGGGCAATCGCCTGGCTGGGTGACCGCTACCTGCTGGCGAGGCCCGTCAGGCGACGCCAGGCCCCGGAGCCGAATCAGACCGGCGTCAACACGGCAATTCCCGATTCCTCCTGGCACGCGCCACGTTGATCGCGCCGACCGACCGCTGCGCCGCCGGCAATCAGAAGATTCCGAGCGAAAGACCAGCGGCGAGCGTCGCGCCGAGCTCTTCGCACCGCGCAAGACCGGCCGACGGGATCGTCTTGGGTTTGAGGATTTCCTCGGGTGTCTGCGCATGTGTGCAGACAATGAGGGCTGGGGAGATCGCGCGCAGTCGCCAGCCCGTGGCGATGCGCTCGATCTGACGGGCGGCGTTGCTGCCGTCGCTGCCGGCGCAGACGAGACTCGCGTACGGACGGCCTTCGATGTGTCCGAGCACCGGATAATAGCTGCGATCGAAAAAATCCTTCATGAGTCCGGAGATCGCCGCCAGGTTCTCCGGGCATGCGAACAGATACCCATCCGAGTCGAGCAGCGCTTTCGGGCCGCTGTCCTTGCAGCACTCGATGCGTACCCGGATGCCCGCCTCGCGAGCGGCACCGGATGCGGCCGCGTGCGCCATCCGGCGCGCACCGCCCGTAACGGAATGATAGACGATCAGCAGTGTCTTCATGAACGTGCGGCCGCGTCCGGCGAAGCGGCAGTGCCTGGACAGTATCCCGGCCAGAGTCTGCGATTTATATCACGCGCGGCAGGCCCGTCTCGAGCAGGAACGGCCGGAAGCTCGCTACTTCAGTCGTGAACGCATCGCATGCGGTCCTGGCCGCGGCGTGCCTCGAATGGACTCGCCGACGACAGACGCTGCACAACAGAATGTCCGGATGGTAGGCTCTCCCGCCGGCAACCGCACGCGCCCTCGAGCGTGTGCGCCTCGCGAGCCCGGCGGATCCAGTGGTCCCCGACACCCGATTCGACCGCACGGGAAGCAAAGACCACGAACATGAATGGCAGGCTCGACGAACACGGATCAGTGGCCGCAGCACCGCCTGGTCCCGGGCGATGGCTCAATCGCACCGTTGCCGGCGCCGGCTTGACCAGCGCACTGGGCGACTTTTGCTACGAGACGACGACCGTGATGCTGCCCGGCCTGCTTGCCGTGCTGGGCCTGCCGGCCAGCGTCCTGGGCACCGTCGAGGGCATCGCCGACGCGGTGGCGAGTCTCACCAGGATGCTGTCGGGCTACGTGGCCGACAAGCTGGGTCACCGTAAACTGCTGGTGCTGGTTGGCTACGGCCTGACGCCGTTCGGGCAGGTTCTGATCGCTCTGGCGGCCGGGTGGCCGCTGCTTTTGCTCGGCCGGGCCGTGTCCTGGTTCGGCAAGGGTCTGCGTGGACCGTTGCGCGATGCGATCGTCATCCAGGCCGTGACGCCGCAATCCAAGGGCCGGGCGTTCGGGTTTCACCGGGCAGCCGACACCGTCGGCGCAGTACTCGGCCCGCTTGCGGGTGTCACGCTGTTGGGGTGGGCGCAGCGGCTGCACTGGGGCGCCGCTGCGGCGCCGTTCCGGCTGGTGCTCTGGATGTCGGTGGTGCCGGGTGTGCTGGCAGTGCTTGCGTTTCTGACGCTGGTGCGAGATCCGCGGCATTCGCCAAATCCGCAGCTGCAGTTTTTCGACTCCCTGGCGGACCTGCCCGCACGCTGCAAGCGATATCTCGCGGCGGTCGGGCTGTTCGGGATGGGTGATTGCTCCCCCACACTGCTGATCCTGGCCGCAACCCGTCTGCTCGCGCCCTCTCTGGGCCTGATCAAAGCCGCCGAGGTGGCCGGCTTGCTTTATGTCGGGCGCAATGTGGTGCAGGTCGTGTTGTCCTACCCGGTCGGCGCCATGGCGGATCGACTCGGCCACGTTCCCGTCCTGGTCGGCGGCTATGTGTTCGGCGCGCTCACGGCCGTGTTCACTGCACTCGCCTTCTGGCTTTCGGTGCGCAGCGTGCCATTGCTTGCCGCGATCTTTTTCATCGCGGGGCTGTACGTCGCCGTCGAGGAAGCGCTCGAACCCACCGTCACGGCGGAACTGGTGCCGGCGGACCGACTGGCAATGAGCTACGGAGCGCTGGGCACGGTGAACGGCGTGGCCAGACTCGTCTCCAGCGCCATGGTGGGGTTACTGTGGAGTGCGCTATCGCCGATTTTCGGCTTTGGCTTCGCCGGGCTGATCATGATGGCAGGGGCTCTCGCTCTGCTGCGCGTCGGAAGCGACTAACGTGGTTCCTTCGCCTCCGGGCATTCCCATCGGCAACTGCGCAACTCAACTGCATCCTGTCGTATCGGGACGAATGACCATACGCTGGTGTCGCCCCGTGCCCAGCCGCATGGACCGGATTCATGTCCCGAGCGCGGTGTCCGCAGGGTAGCGGCGGCGCTATCGCGGCCGCGCGCTTCCCTCGGACATGAACGTGAGCGGCTTCGGCCCCGGCATGTAGCCGCTCGTCAACCGATCGATCTGGAAGCCGCCGGTCTCGATGAGGAGGCGAATCGGCCGATTCAGATGACAGCCTCCGCTCAGCCGCTTCCACGCCGGCGTCAGCCGGTCTTGCCAGCGGTGGACGCGTGGGTCGGGCGACGCGCCGTGTTCCACGAACAGCAGCCGACCGTCCCTGCGCAATACCCGCCGCATCTCCTCGAGTGCCGCGGGCGCATGCGGAATCGAGCACAGCGTCCAGGTCGTCACCACGGTATCGACGCTGCCACTGTCGAGTGGAATCCTCTCCGCCGAAGCCTCGATGAACGCGAACGGCACGGCGCCCGCGAGGGATCTGCCGCGCGCCAGGCTCATCAGGCGCGCATCCGGCTCGAGCGCGAGCAGCTCACGCACCCGCTCTCCATAGAACGGCAGATTCAATCCGGAGCCTGAGCCGATCTCGAGCACCCGGCCCTCGGCAGCCGCGATCACCCGTTGCCGGTAGGGTACGAAGCGGTGGCTGCGCATCGCGAGATCGCAGAGCCGTGGCAACAGGAAACCTGAATAGACGCCCACGGGTAGTCCCGACAGTCTCAGCGTGCTTTCGAGCGAGCAGCGACCAGGGAGTGATCCGTCGGACGCCCGGCGCCATAGGCCTCGACGAACGGGCCTTTCGGCACGGCTTGCCGGCGCCGTTGGCGCCAGAGCGCCCGCGCCGGTTCGACCGTCGAGACGCCGGGGCCTGACGCGCGCAGGCGCCCGCGTCCTTTCGAATACAGAGATGTCACATCGCTGCCTTTCGACGCAAACCGCTCAACGCCATTCTGTGTTCCCTTTCGAGTCGCAAACGGCGGCGCGCCGACCGGCTTCCGGCCACCTGAGGTATCCGAAGCCTAGGTCGCACTCCGCAGACCCTGTACGAGCAGCAGGGCCGCAATGATCAGCAGCCCCAGATTCATGCAGCGCAGGAACCACCGCGCATCCATGCGGCCGTGGATCAGGTGGCCGAGAAACGTGGCCAGCAGCACGCCGGGCAGCGACAGCAGATAATAACGCGTCACGTCCGCTGTCCAAAGGCCTGCCAGCCAGTATCCGGCCAGGGATGTCATGCTGGCGGGAAGGAAGCAGCCTTGCAGGGTTGCGCGAAAGTGCCGGGGCGACCACCCTCGCAGCATGCCATACATCACGAGCGGCGGCCCGTTCATCCCGTAGGCGCCGCCGAGCATTCCAGCGCTGAGACCGAACGGCCACGCCAGTCTGTCGTCGTTGAGCACCGCTCGTTTCCGATACAGCAGGGAGTACGTGGCGAATCCGGCCAGAACCAGGCCGAGGCAGTCCTTGACGACTGCGGCGGGTGCCCGCGTCAGAAGCAGCAGACCCAGCGGTGTCCCGATCAACGTCGAGGCGACCAGCC
>JAJYTX010000096.1 GCA_021792815.1 Pseudomonadota bacterium | reverse complement strand
CGATGACCTGCTCGGTGAACACCTCATCGAAGATCATGGCGGGAGACTTCGGCGTATGACCCTTGAGCTCGAGCCAGTGGCTGAGGGCCTTCATGACACCCTCGGGGTATACGTCGCGCGGACAGGCAGAGGTGCACTTGTTGCATGAGACACACTGCCAGATGATCTCCTTGTCGCGCAGCAGCTCGGACTCCATGCCCATGCGTACCAGGTAGATCCAGAACCGCGGATTGAAGTCCGGATTGACGGCGTTGACCGTACAGGCATTGGTGCACGAGCCGCACTGCCAGCAGCGGTGAATGTGCTCGCCACCGGGGAGCGAGGCGATCTGTTCCTGCAGGCTCTCGTCGTAGTCGCTCACCACCCGGGACTCGATGAACGTGCTCCAGTGGCCGGACACATCGACGCCGTCGACCACCAGCTTCTCGTGCGTGCGCAGGTTCTCCGGGCGAATGAGCGACTGTTCGTGTATCGGCATGATGGCTCAATCGCAGGAGCGTCGTGCGGCCGCGCTTCGCCCGTCGAGGCGGCCTCCCTCAATGCTCTCCGGCGGTGCTTCGCGGGCACCGCCGGCAAGACCCTCTAGGCCGAGCAGGCGCGCGGTGTACGGCCACGGGTCTTCTTCGCCGGCGAAGTCCACGCGCAGATAGCTGCCACCCTGCGCGCAAATATATTCGGCGTACACCTGCGCGCACAGCAGATCCACATAGTGGACAAGGTCGCGGAACATGCCGTTACCCGTGAGAAAGCCGCTGAGTTCCTCGCGAAGAGTCACGAAGGTCCGATAGCTGTCGGGCACATCGATACGACCGCCGTCTTCGCCGCCGAACCAGATCTCCCGCAGCACGCCGGTGTTCGCGGCGGCATCCCACACCCAGCGGCTCATCAGCGGGAAACGCTCCGCCGACAGCTTGTGCAGCAGTTCAGCGCCGAGGTCGCGCACCCACCTCGGGCGCTCGCCGCCACAGAAAAGGCCGCCGAACGCGGCGAGCCGCTCATCGACTGCGCCGTTGTCGCGCAACGCATCGAGCAGCCGGGCAATGTCCTGCCTGAGGGCGTCGAAGGCCGGGCGCTGCAGCCACGCGCCGATCCGCCGCCGCACCGTGGGCATGGCGGAACACAGGCTGCGCAACTGCCGCGGCTCGAGCGTCCCGACGCGTTCTCCGTCCACACCGAGCACATCGCGAAATCTCGCGCCCGTGCGCCCGAGCGCCTCGACGTACTGCTCGATGCCGCCGCGCGCCTCGCAGCCCGCAACCAGCCGCGCCAGGCTGTCGGCGAGCCGCCGGCCGCTCAGCTCGAGCCGGACCGGCTGCGGCTGCGGCGGGGTTCTCGCCAGGAAACCGCCCATGCCCCGCCCTCAGGCGCTCGCCCGCGACGGCCGCAGCAGCGACAGCGCCCGGATCGCGGCGGCATGCCCCTGGGCGATCGAATCATCTATCGTTTCGGGTCCGGCCGCCGCGCCGGCCACGAACACCCCCGGCCGCGAAGTCTCCGCCGTGTTGCCATACGAGTTGCCGCGCGCCAGGTAACCGTGCGGCTCGAGCGCCACGGCGAACGTCGCCGCGATCGCGCCGTTTTCGACATTCGGGTCCATGCCGATCGCATGCACCACCAGGTCGAACGGAATCGTGATCGGCCGCTTCACCAACGTGTCCTCTCCCTTGACGATGAGCTTCCCGCCGTCCGAGGTGACCTCGGCAATGCGCGCCTTGATGTACTTGATCTTGAATTCCTCCTGGCTGCGCCAGTAATACTGCGTCTCGTACAGTCCGAAAGTCCGGATGTCCATGTAATAGATGTATACGTGGCAGTCCGGCAGCTGCTCGCGGATCTCCATCGCGATGTTGGCCGAGACCGTGCAGCAGACCTTCGAGCACCAGGGCCGGCCGATCTGCCGGTCGCGCGAACCGACGCACAGCAGAATCGCCACGCGCTGCGGCTTGCGTCCATCCGAGGGACAGTGCACCCCCTTGCCCGAGCTGATCATCTGCTCGACCTGCGTCGTGGTCACGACGTCGGGAAATGTACCGAAGCCCCACTCCGGCTTGTTGAGCGAGTCGAAATGGGTGAATCCCGTGCACAGGATCGCAGCGCCCGTCTGCACGGTCTCGCCGCTGGACAGCTCGGCGGTGAATTTCCCGGCGGTGCCCTCGAAGGCCGTGACGGTGGCACCCACATGCACCGTCGCGAGCGGCTCGCCCTGCACGCGCCGGACCATGCCCCCGATCGCATCACTCGCCCACTCTCCAGAGGGCACCAGCTTCGCGTAGCCGGAGAGAATCGGCGCCCCGCCGAGACGCCCGGCCTTCTCCACCAGCACCACGCGCTCACCGACCGCGGTGAGCGCCTGGGCCGCCGCCAGACCCGCCGGACCGGCGCCGACGACCAGCACCGAATGGCTCATTCCGGCCGTCCCGCCGGGAGCCCCGGCGGCTTGAAGCCCGGACCGGAGGTGATCTTGCTGCGCGGGTCGTACAGATTCTCCGGCCGCCCGGCGGCGACCTCCCGCAGGTACTCCTCGAACTCCGCCTTGCGCGCCCGCCAGTCGATGCCGAGCTTGTCCATCAGGTCCTCCGTCGGCGAGGCATGCCAATGCGACTGCACGATCTTGTAGGGATGGGCGCCGCAGACCAGCGCCGCGAACTGGCAGTCGGCCAGCACCGGCAGGCTCACCGGCCGGCCGTCGGCCTTGCTGATCCACTGATTCTTGTCGAGCGTGGTGATGCAGCCGGTATCATGGCCGATCATCACGTCGGCGCGCGCCTCCTCCACGGCCACGCGGATCTTGCGGTCGATGGCGAACGAGCGGGTGAACTCGCGCTCCGAGATGATGTGGCGGAACCCGAAACCGCAGCAGTCATACCACGTCTTGTAGTCGATGACCTCGGTGCCGAGGGTCTGCATGATGCCCGTGGAAACGGCGACGCGGTTGCCATCGAGCACGCTGTCGTCATAAATGACATCCTCGGGCACCATCTTGTACACGTGACAGGCCGGATGGATGGTGGCGCGGATGCCACTGCAATCGAGCGTCTGCAGTTGCTTCACCTGCTCGCGCACCACGTGCAGCCACTCGGAGTAGTGCACGATCTCCTCGGGTATGAGCAGCTTGCCGTCGACGAGCCGCCCGAGTTTGCCGAGAATCATGCGCACCCGCTCGCGAAGCTTCGCCGACTGCAGCAGGTAACCGCGCACCTCCTTGTAGTTGCCGAACGAGGTGCCGCAGTGCACCAGCGGAAAGTAATGCCCCGGCGCCAGCCCCTGAGACAGGCCGGCGACGTAGGCCTGGTGGAAATTGCGCAGGAATACCGCGGCCAGGCTCTCGATGTTGCCGATTCCCGAGCCGTGGTAATTCCAGGCGGTGCACGAGGTCTGGTCGGTCTCGTCGAGATACTCGGTGCCGAGCCGGTTCATCAGCCACAGGAGCGAGGCGGGGTATCCGGGAATGTTGCCGCACTGACCGCAGGACTTGTGATGCCACAGCCGCACTGTCGGGATCTTCTTCTCCCAGCCGTACAGGGTGCGCACCACCACCGGCTTGTGCTGCTCGGTGACGCGGTGCACCACGATCTCGCCGTCCTTCTCCAGCTGCCACATGGCGTCGCGGACGTCGGCCACCCGATCCTTTCCGGTCAGCATCGAGCGACGGCTGATCACCTGCTCCACCCAGGCGGTCGCGGTCTGGGCGTCCTCGGGCGCTAGCCGGGCGCTGCGCCATTCCGGGCCGTGACCGGTCAGGCGCTGCCCGGGTGTCTGTTCGTCCAATGTCATGATCGACACCTCCGAAAGCCAGGATGGGGCGGCAGGCCCCGGAAAATGACCCGGATCAATCAGTCCTGCTCCTGCTCCTGCTGCCACTCGGAATACTCATCGCGCCGCTCATCCATGATGTCCTGGATCACGTCGAAGAGATTCGGATCGACGGCCTTCAGACTGTCGATCACCCCGGTCTCTTCCCAGATCGTGTACAGCTCCACCGAAGTCTTGAGATTGACCTCCCAGGCCGTCTTGGTGGTATGCAGGGTAGGCACCGGGATCGCCTTGCGCAGCGTATCGAGCGGCGCGCTCACCTTGGAAATGTCAGGACCCCAGTCCGGAAAGGCCTCCCGGCTGATCATGTCCGGAGAGAGCTGATTGCCGGTGGAGATGAGCTTGAGCATCACGCGGCTGAACGGGCGCAGCACGTTCTTCGCCGACTCCATGCCGTGCTTGATCGCCACTTCCCGCATCAGCATCACCAGGCCGCCCGGGGAGTTGCCGAAAGGACAGCGCGCGGCGCAGGTGTAGCACTGCGCACACGCCCAGATCTTCTCCTGCATGGCGTCGTAGATGCCTTCGAGGTTCTCCGTCCACAGCAGCTGCACGATCTCGCGCGGGCTGAAATCGTAATAATGCGCCGACGGGCAGGTTGCGGTGCAGATGCCGCAGTTCAGGCAGCCGTTCAGCTGGTGATCGAAGCGCAGATCCGACTGGATGTCGCGGAAGACTTCCTCGAGCTTCGCGCGCTCGAGCGGCGCGTCCGCCGAGACCGGATCGCCGATGTGCTGCTGTACCCTGCTGGTCTGCTGGTGTGCCACCGCGCGATACCCGCCGTGTTCAGTAGCTGAGCACTTTGTAGTCGTCGTCCATGACGCGTTCGATCAGATAGGCGCCGCCGACGACGCCGCTGCACTCCGGGATCAGGTCCTCCTGTTTCATGTCGAACAGCTCGAGATTGGGCGAGCAGCACCAGAACTTCACGCCCGCCTCGCAGGCGTCCCTGATGAAATCGAGTACCGACTTCGGCGAGCCGCTCTTGACGAACAGCCGTTCGGCGACACCCTTCCTCAGCAGCCGCCCGGCCGTCGCGGTGCATACCACCTCGACCTCGAAATCCATGGCCGCCGCCACCGTCGCCTGGAAGATCGGCGCGCCGAGCTCCTCGCCGTTGCGCGGATCGGTGTTGGCCATCACGATGATCAGCTTCGATGCCATGTGTTTCGGTCCCGAGAACGCCAGCGTGTTGTGGAACGGACCCGCCACACCCCTATTAGCTGGCACTAATATCCTACTTTATTGACAATCGTCAAGCTTTACCCGCGCCCCTGCGGCATCAGTCGCAGCACGCCGATCAGCCCGGCCATGATGGGCACGAGCGCCGCCTCGATCGCGGCCTGCGCCGCGCGCAGCTCAGCCAGTGGCGAAGCGGTCTGCGGCGGCGCGTCCGGAAACTCCATGATCAGATCCTCGATGATCGCCGACTTGATGCCCGGATGCGCCGCGAAGCCGAAGGCGCGCTCGCCGAGCTGGAACAGCGCCCAGTCGCCCCGGGCGTCGCGCGCCAGCACCCGGGCTGCGGGCGGCAGCGACACCGCATCGCGCCCGTAGCGCACCAGCGGGAAGCTCGATGGCAACAGTCCGCCCAGGGCCGGCTCCGTCCGGCTCGCGACGGCCACTTCGAACCCGAGCGGCGCCTGTGTGGCGAGACCACCGGCGGCGAGCGCCAGGATCTGCGCGCCGAGCCCGAACCCGATGAGCGGCGTTCCGGCGGCGAGCGCCGCCGCGGCGAGCCCCCTTTCCGCCTCGAGCGACGCCAGCCGGGCCGGCCCCGGCGCGATGCCCCACGGACCGCCGCCGAGCAGCACCAGTCCGTCGACGGTCTCAGCGATCCGGGGCAGACGGCCGCCCGCGACGAACGGCCGGAAGTAACGGAAGCGGATCCGACGCCCCTCGAGGTGATCCTCGATGAGACCGAGATACTCGGCCGAGGTGTGCTGCACGACAGCGAGCGTTTTGCTGACATCCGCCACGGTTGATCCCCTGATACCTTCAGCAGGTGCGCACACGCGGCACGGCCGGGCGCAGCATTGAGCGCGGACGCGCCCGGCGTGAGGGCCCGCGCGAGCCCGCGTCGAGGGCTGCGCAGCGTGGCACGCGCGGCAGCAGTCGCCGGGCGGCCAGCCGGACCTGACACGGTTCGCGCATGATCCGGCTCAGCCCGCCGCCGGTGCAGCCAGCGCCGCCTCGATCGCGCGCCGGAAATCGGCCGCGCCCACCGACAGCGTCGCGACCGGACGCTCCGCGAAGAACCGTTCGACCGTTTCACCGGCGGACTCGACCTCCGCGCCCCGCAGGCGGCTCTCCAGATCAAACACCAGACGGGGCGGCGCCACGAAAAAGTCCCCGGTGAGCAGCACCTGGCCGATCCGCCGCCCGGCGTGACCCTCGCGGCGCAGGTAGGCCGTGATCGTACCGCCCTCGCCCGTGCTGCTTCCCATCGAAACGCCACTCTGCGCCACGTCATCGATCTCGGCGACGAACTCCTCGCGGCCGATCTGCGCCGCGTGAAGCTCCCGTCCCTTCTCGGTCACGGACGCGACCTGCCCTGGCGTTGCCGGCTGAAATGAAAAGCCCAGCCGCTGCTGAAATCCCTCGAGCAACGCCTGCTGCACCTGCTCGAGAGCCGGCGCGCGGGATCCGAGCAGCTCGCGCAGGCTCACCACCCGCTGCGCGGCCGATTCGATGCCGTGCCGGACGATCTTTGCGCGCGGCACGCGCAGCGCGCCCAGCATCGCCTCGGCATCGAAATCGACGAGCACCGTTCCCTGGTACAACAGCGTGTTGCCGTCGAAGAATCCGCCGGTGCCGCTGATCTTGCGGCCCTCGACCTCGATATCGTTGCGCGGCCGGAAGCGGGCCGCCACCCCGAGGCGGCTCAGCCCGGCGGCGGCCGCCTCGCACACCAGCCGGGCCACTTCGCTCAGCGAGGCATTGCCGAGCGTAGCGCGGCCGAACACCAGCGCCCAGCCGAGTTGGCCGGGATCGAGGTAGATGGCGCCGCCGCCGCTGATGCGCCGGCCGGTCTGGATGCCCTGGCGACGGCAATAGTCGCGGTCGAGTTCGGCGCTGAGCGACTGGTGCCGACCGATGAGCGCGCTCGGCCGGAAATGGATGAAACGCAGCGAGTCGGGAATCGCGCCCGCCTGATGCAGCTCGAGCATGGCCTGATCGAGCGCAATGTTGAACCGCCCTGCCTGCAGACCGGCATCAAACACCTGCAACCGGCTGCTCACGCCTCCTCCCGCACCACTGGAATCGCGAGCTGGCGGCGAATCCGGCGCAGATCCGCGCGGTTCGGCGCGAACGGGTAACTCGCAATGTCGCTCGGCGGCGAATCGCCGTACGGCCGGTCACACGCCGACACGTCATCGCGGAACTTGCCCGGACAGCCCGAAGTGCGGAAGGCCACGCCGGCATCGATGATGCGCTCGAGTTCCGGCCTCGGCAGACCGAAATCGACGACGCGGCCCTGCCCGTCGAACCGCATCTGCTCGAGCCGTACCGACGCGTAGTCCATCAGATAGCGCGCCAGCTGCACCCGCCGCCACTGATCCCGCGGCGTCGCCGGCAGATGATCCATCAGCGAACCCTTCTCGGGAAAGAAGCAGAACAGGTGGCTGTGGCCACCGAGCTCGACCAGCTGCTGCACGAGCGAGAGCGCCTCGAACTCCGTCTCGCCCATGCCGATGATGATGTGCGCGCCGAATTTTCCCGGCCCGAATACCTCGCGCGCGGCGTGCAGGATTTCCCAGTACTTGCTCCACTTGTGAGGCGACTGCACGCCCTTGCCGCGCGTGCGCTCGAAGATCGGCGCCGTGGCCGCATCGAGCGCCACCGTGAATATGTCGGCGCCCAGTTCCTTGAGCCGCACCACATCCGCGCGGCTCATCGTGGTCGGATTGGACAGGATCGAGACCGGCACGGCCGCAGGATCGATGCGCCGCGTCCATGCGCGCAGCACGGCCACCGTGTCGGCATCGGAGCGCGGATGGGTGATCATCGAGATGCACATGCGGTGAAAGACGCTGGCGGCGCCGTCACGGGCCACGGTCTCGACCAGCTGCTGCACCGGGACCGCCGGCCAGTCGACCCGGATGAAGTTGCGATCGGCATAGTCGCGATCAGCCTCGCGGTGACGCGCCAGCCCGCAGTAGGCACAGTTGGCGCGGCAGCCTTCCGGGTAGGTCAACAGCAGGTTGAGACAGCGGGTGCACGCGCAGCGATGCATCCGCCCCGGCATGAGCCCGAGCGTCATCGCCGCGGCGGTGGAAATCTGCACATATTCCGGGGAGCGCATGTGCGGCGCCAGTATGTTGTTGTTGGGCAGAT